>CALMCS010000339.1 GCA_937862875.1 uncultured Comamonadaceae bacterium | reverse complement strand
TCGGCCAAGCGCGCACCGGCACTGCCCGATGTGCCGACGCTGGCGGAGGTCGGCGTGTCGGATACCGAGGTCTATGCATTCCAGGGCATGCTCGCGCCGGCCGGTTTGCCCGCCGACATCACGCAGCGGCTGAACAGCGAAATCAACAAGGCGCTGGCCTCGCCCGATGTGGTCAAGCGCATGCAGGACTACGGCATGGAGTCGCTGGCCGGCACGCCGGAACAGTTCCGCGCCATGGCGCGCGCCGAGGCCAAACGCTGGGGCCCGATCATCAAGGCCACGGGCATCAAGCTGGACTGAGGCGCGCACAGCCCATTGATGTTTTGACAGCGTTCAAGCGCATTGCTGAGTAGTCGCTCGGGGCTGTCATGGAATCTGTGCAAAGCGGCGCGCCTGGCGCGTCGTCTTCGGCCCGTTTTTGCGTTGTAATCGGTGCCATGCAAAAGTGGATGAAGACCTTTTTCTCTTCTTTGTGTGGCGCGGGCGTGGTGTTGGGAACGCTGCTCGTGGCCGCATCGCTCACCCCCACGCTGGTGCCGCGCGCACCGCTGATGCAGGGGGCGCTCAGCGGTCTGTGTTTTGCGATGGGATATGGGCTGGGGGTGCTGCTGCGCGGGCTGTGGCGCTCGCTCGGTTGGCCCGAGGTGACCGGGCGCTGGCGACAGTGGAGTCTTGGCGTCCTGTTGCTGATCTGTCTGGCCACCATCATCGGTGCGCTCTGGTGGGCGGCGGAATGGCAGAACCGATTGCGGGCGCTGATGCACCTGCCGGCGATCGACAGCGCCGGGCCGTTCACGATGGCTTCGGTGGCGTGTGCCGTATTCCTGTTGCTGCTCTTTTTGGCGCGCCTGTTCCAGCGCATGAAACGGGCGATGACAGGGCGATTCAAACAACGCGTTCCGGCACCGACCGCAGCGCTCCTGGCCGTGTTGGTATCTGCACTGATCTTCTGGAATGTGGGCAATGGCCTGCTGGTGCAAAGCGTGCTGCGCATGATGGATCGCAGCTACAGCGAACTCGATGCGCGTCTCGAGGAAGAGCGCCCACATCCCACGGCGGCACTCAAAACAGGTGGGCCCGACTCCTTGCTGAAGTGGTCCACCCTGGGCCGGCAAGGGCGGCGCATGGTTGCCGACGGACCCGATCAGGCGCAGATTCAGGCCATGACGGGGCGCACGGCCCAAGAGCCACTGCGTGTTTATGTCGGTCTGGGATCGGCCGATTCTCCCAAACAGCGTGCGCAATTGGCGTTGGCGGAGCTCCAGCGCATCGGCGCGTTTCAGCGTGCGAATCTGGTGATTGCGACACCGACCGGAACGGGCTGGGTCGATCAGGAAAGCCAACAGGCGCTCGAGTATTTGCTGCTCGGTGATGTGGCAACCGTATCGGTGCAGTATTCGTATTTCGCGAGCTGGCTGGCGCTGTTGACCAGCCCTGAATACGGCGTCGAAACCTCACGCGCGGTGTTCGCCGCGGTCTACGACCATTGGCATGGCTTGCCCAAGGACCAGCGTCCGCGTCTCTATCTGCAAGGCCTGAGTCTGGGTGCTTTGAATTCGGACTTGAGCCACGACCTGCACCAGGTCATCGGCGATCCGTACGACGGCGCGTTGTGGGCCGGGCCGCCCTTCAACACACCGACCTGGCGCAATGTGACCGCCATGCGCAACGCGGGTTCGCCTGCCTGGCTGCCGCGCGTGCGCGACGGTGCCGTGGTGCGATTCACGGCGCAGCAAAATCATCTCGAAGAAGGTCACGCACCGTGGGGTCCGTACCGCGTGATCTTTCTGCAATATGCGAGCGATGCCGTGACGTTTTTCGATCCCCTCGCGGTGTGGCGAAAGCCCGAGTGGATGAACCCACCGCTCGGCCCGGACGTATCGCCGGACCTGGTCTGGATTCCGGTCGTGAGCTTTCTGCAACTGAGCTTCGACATCATGGTCGCCGTGTCACCGCCGATGGGCTTCGGTCATGTCTACGCGTTCGAGCATTACGTCGACGCGTGGGCCTCGCTGACGGGGCCGTCCGACTGGGATGCGGAGCGGCTTGCCGAACTCAAAACGCGCGTGGCGAAAGCGCGAGCAGAGGCGGAAGAAGCGGCTGCAGCCAAGGCCCAGAGGGATTGATGTCTTGGATTTTCAAACACCAACCAAGCAGTGAGCAGAGCCCCGTAACTGGGCCCCTGAATGACGAGATAGGGTGCTAGGCTAGGCGTCGAGGCCGCGCACAGTACTCCGGTACGGGAAGGCCTCGCAACAACGCATAGCGCCCTATATCGTCATCTCAAAACGAAAACTACAAACCACAGCACGGGAAAATAGTTCGTTATGCCGTTGGTTCGAGCGCGCTGGGCAGTTTCTCCACTTGAACAACACAGTCATAGAAACACGGGCCACGGCCGATGTCGGTGAGTTGTTGGTGGGTCAGTTCGTTGACGTTGGTGCCGTTGGGGCCGTCCTTGCGCCACCAGATGCCCAGCCCCACAACCACGCCCTTGCGGGCGCGTCCGTTGATGCTGGCGTGGCAGACATGCTCGCCGCGTGCGTTGTGTACGCGTACGGCATCTCCATCGGCGATCTGGCGCGGGCCGGCGTCGTCGGGGTGCATCTCCAGCAGTGGCCGGCCTTCGCTGTTGCGCAGGCTTTTCACGTTCACAAACGTGGAGTTCAAAAAGTTGCGCGCGGGCGGCGAAATCATCGCCAGCGGAAAGCGAATATCCGCGCCGGGCAGCTCGTAGTTGGCGACATAGTCCGGCAGCGGATTGATGCCCAGCGCGGTGAGGCGCGGGTTGAGGAATTCGCACTTGCCGGAGGGCGTGGCGAAGCCGCCGTTGGCAAACGGCGCTTCGGCGACCTTCAGGCTGGCAAAGCCTTGCGTCAGCAGGGTGTCGTAATCCACGTCCGCGCCTTGCACGGCGCTGCGGCACAGGGCTTCGTCGCTGTCGGTGAAATGCGGCGCGGCAAACGCCGGGTCGAGCAGGGCCATGCGCGCCGCCAGATCGCGAAAGATCTGTCCGTTGCTGCGCGCCTGGCCTTCGGGTGCGACCGCGGGGCGGTTGAGCAGCACATCGGTGTGGCCGTAGCTGCCGTGAATGTCCCAGTGCTCCAGTTGCGTGGTGGCGGGCAGCACGTAGTCGGCGTGGTCGGCGGTGTCGGTCATGAAATGCTCGAGCACCACGGTGAACAGGTCCTCGCGCGCAAAGCCCTGGGCCACCTTGACCGACTCCGGTGCGACTGCGACGGGGTTGCTGTTGTAGACCACGATCGCTTCGACTTGCGGACCAAACTGCGCATCGCCCGGGTGCAGCAGTGCATCGCCGATCGTGCTCATGTTGATGGTGCGCGGGCGGCGGTCGCCGAGCAGGTCGGGGCGCTGCAGTGCGGAGCGGTTGAAGGGGTAGGCGCTCGATGACGAAAGCAGCAGGCCGCCGGCGCGGTGTCGCCACGCGCCGATCAGGGCAGGCAGGCAGGCAATCGCACGTATGGCATTGCCGCCGCCGCGCGAGCGCTGCACGCCGTAGTTCACGCGAATCGCGGCCTGCGGCGTGGTGCCGTAGTCGCGCGCGAGTTGCTTGATCTGCTCGACCGGCAGGCCGCAGACCTCGGCGGCGCGCTCGGGCGGCCATTGCATTGCGCGCTCCTTGAGTTCGTCCCAACCCAGGGTGTGGCGCGCGAGGTAGTCGTGGTCGAGCCAGTCGTTGACGATCAGCTCATGCATCAGCGACAGCGCCAGCGCGGCATCGCTGCCGGGCAGGAGCTGCAGATGTTCGTGGCACTTGTCGGCGGTTTCGCTCTTGCGCGGATCGATGCACACCAGCCGTGCGCCGTTGCGCTTGGCCTCTTGGGCGAAGCGCCAGAAATGCAGGTTGCTGCCAATGCTGTTGCTGCCCCAGATGAGGATCAATCGGCTCTCGGTGAAGTACTCCACGCGCATGCCGAGCTTGCCGCCGTAGGTGTGCAGCAGGGCCTCGCCGCCCGCGCTCGAGCAGATGGTGCGGTCCAGCAGCGAACTGCCGAGCTGGTGGAAAAAGCGCCGGTCCATGCTCTCGCCCTGCACCAGGCCCATGGTGCCCGCGTAGCTGTAGGGCAGCACGGCCTCGGGGCTGCGCTGGGCAATGGCGTGCAGGCGCTGCGCGATATCGGTCAGCGCCTCGTCCCAGGAGACGGGTTCGAACTGCGCCTTGCCACCCGATTTGGGGCCGACACGTTTGAGCGGTTGCAGCACGCGCTCTGCGTGATAGGTGCGCTCGGTGTACTTGCTGACCTTGGCGCACAGCACGCCGCCGGTGAATCGATGCTCGGAGTTGCCACTGACCTTGGTGGCCACGCCGTCAATCACCGTGGTGACCAGCGAGCAGGTGTCGGGACAGTCGTGGGGGCAGGCACCTGTCACGGTGCTTACAGCGTTGTTCTGGGACTGCATGTTTCGGAAAGTTACAAAATATGTGGGTGATTACTTACTCTTGTTACGAGCTTGCGCTAAATTCCGATGAAATGTTATAAATTGTTAACATTTTTTGGTCGCGCTCAGTTCGCACATTTTGACTCAGCAGTTTTGACACCTGCATCGCATTTTGGAGACGACGCACTCTAGCGTGTTTCTCGCCTTCATGGGGTTTGCGAGCGAGGTGTCCGCGGTGTGGATGGAGTGGAACAGTGCCCGGCCAGAGATTTCAGATCAAAAACGTATTCAAGGCAGGAGCAACCCGTGATTCAGAACGACATCGCAGCAGTGACGCAACCCACGGATCGCGTGCGCCGCAGACAGTTTGTAGCCACCCTGGCGGGCTGTGCCGCTGCGGGCTTCCTGCCGCGCGCCATGGCCCAGGAGGCCAACCCGATCATTCTGGGACAGTCCTGCGCGCTGACCGGCTTTTCGGCCGAGTTGGGGCTGCAGTACCACCAGGGCGCACTGCTGTACTTCGACGATCTGAATGCCAAGGGCGGCATCAACTCCCGCGAGGTGCAACTGCGCGTGCTGGACGACGGCTACGAGCCCGAGCGCTGCGTCGCCAACACCCAGCGCTTCATTCAGAACGATGTGATGGCGCTGTTTGGTTATGTCGGAACGCCCACCAGCGTGGCAGCGCTGCCGCTGGCCCAGCAGTCGCGCATTCCCATGTTCGCGCCGTTGACCGGTTCGCAGGCCATGCGCCAGCAGAATCTGCGCAACGTGGTGTTCAACGTGCGTGCGTCCTATGCGGACGAGACGGCGCTGATGGTGCGCCAGCTCACGGGGCTGGGCCTCAAGAAAATCGCGGTCTTCTATCAAAACGATGCCTATGGCCAGTCGGGCCTGGAAGGCGTGAGCTCGGCGCTGGCCCACCACGGCCTGAATCCCGTGGAGACGGCCACCGTGGAGCGCAACTCGGCCGAGGTCAAGGCCGCGGTGCAAAAGCTGGTGGCCCTCAAGCCCGATGTGATCGTGCAGGTCTGCACGTACGCCGCAAGTGCCGAATTCGTGCGTGAAGCCCGAGCCGCGGGCTATGGCGGTCAGTTCTACAACGTGTCGTTTGTCGGCACGCAGGCACTGCTATCGGCGCTTGGCAAGGAGGCCGAGGGCGTGGTGGTGACGCAGGTCGTGCCGTCGCCGTTCAAGACCTCGCATCCTGTGGCGCGCGAATTCCTGGCGATGCTGGCCAAGAGCGAACGGAAGATCCAGCCCAATTACTCGAGCATGGAAGGCTTTCTCGCGGCGCGCATGTTCACCGAAGGGCTGCGCCGCGCGGCCAACAGCGGCAAGCTCAGCCGCGATTCGCTGGTGGCGGCGCTGGATGCGCTGAACGGTCAGCAGATTGCGGGCTTCCCAGTGGCGTTCCAGCCGCAGGCCTCGAAGAACCGTTTTGTCGAGCTGTCGATGCTCACCGGCGACGGCAAGGTTCGTGTGTGATGGCGCGTGTGCGGTGCCGGTGAGACGGTAGGAACCCGGTAACGCACGGCCCCTTGCCGGGGCTAGACTGTGACTTCGAACGGAGCCTCTCCAAGGTCTTTGGCGCCGGGATATTCTGCACGGCAGTGAACACTGCTTTGCAGCATATTTCGGGCCCCGCGTTTCCCGCAGACCGAGGGCAGGCCCAAAGGAAGCCAGGAAATGAAAGTCTTAGATTCAATCGTCGCGCAGGCGGCGTCCATCGCCGCCATTCGGCGCGATATCCATGCCCATCCCGAACTGTGTTTTGAAGAAGTTCGCACCGCGGATCTGGTCGCTGCCAAGCTGACCGAGTGGGGCATCCCGATTCACCGCGGCATGGGCAAGACCGGTGTCGTCGGCATCGTCAAAGGCCGTGACGGCGGTGCCAACGGCCGGGGCATTGGCCTGCGCGCCGACATCGACGCGCTGCCCATGCAGGAGTTCAACACCTTCGACCATGCGAGCAAGCATGGCGGCAAGATGCACGCCTGCGGCCACGACGGCCACACCGCGATGCTGCTTGCTGCGGCGCAGCATTTTTCGAAGCACAACGATTTCGATGGCACCGTCTATCTGATCTTCCAGCCGGCAGAAGAAGGCGGCGGCGGTGCGCGCGAGATGATCAACGATGGTCTGTTCGAGCAGTTCCCCATGCAGGCGGTGTTCGGCATGCACAACTGGCCAGGGATGGAAGCGGGTTGCTTCGCCGTGAGCCCCGGTCCCGTCATGGCGTCGAGCAACGACTTCAAGATCACCATCCACGGCAAGGGCAGCCATGCCGCGATGCCGCACATGGGTGTCGATCCGGTGCCGATCGCTGCACAGATGGTGCAGGCGTTCCAGAACATCATCAGCCGCAACAAGAAGCCGATCGAGGCGGGCGTGATTTCGGTGACCATGATCCACGCCGGCGAGGCCAACAACGTGGTGCCGGATTCCTGCGAAATGCAGGGCACGGTGCGCACCTTCTCGATCGAGGTGCTCGACCTGCTGGAGTCGCGCATGCGCGAAGTGGCCAAGCATATCTGCGCCGCGTTCGACGCCACCTGCGAGTTCGAGCTGAACCGCAACTACCCGCCGACCATCAACTCGCCGGCCGAAGCGGAGTTTGCCCGCAAGGTGATGCAGGAGATCGTGGGCGAGAAGAATGTGCGCACGCAGGAGCCGACCATGGGCGCGGAAGATTTCTCTTTCATGCTGATGGCCAAGCCCGGCGCGTACTGCTTCATCGCCAACGGCGACGGTGACCACCGCGAGATGGGCCACGGCGGCGGCCCCTGCACGCTGCACAACCCGAGCTACGACTTCAACGACGATTTGATTCCGCTGGGCGCCACCTACTGGGTCGAACTCGCCCAGCAGTGGCTGGCCAATCCCGC
>CALMCS010000338.1 GCA_937862875.1 uncultured Comamonadaceae bacterium | reverse complement strand
TCCTCAAAGTTCCATTGAAGGACGCGCGGCCAGCGCCAGCCCTCGCTTAGTTCGCGCGCACCGCAAGCCCCAGAAATACGCCCCGCTTTTGCGGGGCGTGTGCATTCGGGGCGTGCCGTCAACCGCGATGGAATGGTTCTGCCGAAATGAATATTCGTCCCGGCACTCTTGGTCTGGCGCTTTCGTCGCTTCACACTTCAGCCATTCGACAGCCATCTATCCATTCATCCATCTATCTCTCTCTACTCCCATGAATGTTCTGGTAATACTTTGCGGCATTGCGGATCCCAAATGGCCGCTGCCGCTGCCGTTGACGGCCTCCGCATTGCGTGAGCAGCGCGCCAGCTATCCGCTGCTCAGCCCATTTGACGAGGCGGCGCTCGAACTGGCGTTGAAGCTGCGCGACGCCGATCCACTGACCCGCATTTCCGTACTGCTCGCCGCAAGTTCTGCCCAGGACAAGCTGATGCAGCACGTGGCCAGTTTCCGCATCGATCAGCTGATCGCCTATCCAGCGGACCTGCACCCGGCCTGGGACAGTGCGGCACTTGCCAAGGCATTCGCCGCACAGGTAATGGGCTCCGACACGGCGGTCGACCTGGTCTTGATTGGGCGCGAGTTTGGCGATGAAGACGACGCCAGCGTGCCGGCGGCCATCGCGCAGGCGCTGAACTGGCCGTTTGTCTCGCAGACCATGGAGGTGCGACAAGGCGAAGGTGCAGTGCTTCAGCTCACCCGCCAGTTTGGTCCCGACCAGGAGTTGCTCAGCCAGGCGGCACCCCTGGTGGCTGCGGTCACCAATCACTCGCGCAACAAGCTGCGCCACCCGTTGCTCAAGAACGTGATGATGACCAAAAAAATGGTCTTCACGCTGACGCCTCTGCCCACCACCGACCACGCCGCGCTCGTGCGACTGGAAGGCCTCGCACTGGCCACCCCACCGGTCAGTGCCGCGCAATGCCGCATGCTCGCAGGCGATGTAGCCACCCAGGCGCGCGCTTTGGCACAACTGCTTTTGACTACGGGAGACAACGAATGACTACATCACCACGCCAGATCGTATTGCTGCTGCCGCCCTCGGACGCGTGCGACAGTCCAGACGCATTGCTGCACGCCGCTGCGGCACTCGCGCCCACTGCGCCGCTGAGCAACAGCGCCGGCACACGCAGCCTTCAGCCCCCGCGCTTTGCCTACGGGTGCGCAGTGGTGGGCGTGCCTGCACGCTTCGCTCACTCGCGTCGATGCGGAGCAACTCGTTCCCGCGCTGCTGCAAGCCCTGCACACCGCGCAGGCCGACGATCAAAGCCTGATTCTGATGCCTCCCGGGGCCCTCACCGAAGAGTGCGCCAACCGGGTCGCCGCGCAATTGAACGGTAGCTATCTGGGGCGCAGCAACGAAGTGGCGATCTACGGCGACGAAGTGCAGGTCACCCGTGCCAGCTTTGGCGGGCGCGTGAACACCCAGCTCCGCAGCGCGGCACCGGTATGCATTGCCATCTGGCGTCCGTCTTCCGTCCCCAAGGCGAGCGGCGCAGCGCAGGTCAGTGCGTGGAGCATGCCTGCGTTGACGGAATGCACGCTCACCGCAGCGCTTCCAGCGCTGGTGAACACCGCCCCCATTGCTTCCACCGACAGCCTGCCTCCGCTGGAAAATGCACGTCTCGTGGTCGGGGGTGGTCGCGGCATGCAGGGCGACGAAGGCTTTGCGCTGCTGGCTCAGTTGGCGCAACGACTGGGGGCGTCGCTGGGCGGCAGTTTGCCAACGGTCGATGCGGGCTGGGTACCCGTGGCGCGGCAGATTGGCCAGTCCGGCAAATTCGTCAACCCTCGTGCTTATTTCACCGTCGGGATTTCGGGTACGCCGCAGCATCTGGCGGGCGTGTCCACCGATACCCGCATCATCGCTGTCAACAAAGATCCAGAAGCCCCCATCTTTGCTCGCGCCGAAGTGGGCGTGGTCGCACAGTGGCAGGACTTGCTGCCTGAGCTGCTGAAAGAGCTTGCGGCCATGGCTCCAGCTCCAGTCGCAGCCACTGCCTGAGGCAAACGGAAGAAGAAAAAAGCGGGCAAATGCCCGCTACTTTCCTCAATGTCCCGATTCACAGCGGGAGCGAGCTCTTCATTGGGTCACGCCCGCACGGCTCATCAAATCCTTCCAGCGCTGGAGGTCGGTGCGAATATAGGTGCCGAAGGTAGCGGGATCTTCCACTACCAGATCCGCACCCTGCTCCACAAATTGCGTTCTGAACTCTTCACGCTCTGCCGCTTTTTTGACGGCAGCGTAGATCTTGTCGATGACGGCCTGGGGTGTCTTTGCCGGTGCCAACAGTCCGTTCATGGTTCCCATTTCAAGGCCCTGGATGCCGCTTTCACGGAAGGTGGGAACCTGGGGCAGTGACACCAGGCGGCGCTCTCCAGCGACCGCAATGGGCGCGACCTTGTCCGTCTTGAGCAAGGCCTGCGCAGACGCCAGGGTGGTGAAGGTGAGCTGCACGCGCCCGGCCGCCACGTCATTGAGCGCCGGCCCCGCGCCGTTGTAGGGCACATGGGCGATATCCAGTTGGGCACTCGCATTGAGCAGCTCGCCGGCCATGTGCGGCGCACCGCCGACGCCACTCGACGAATAGTTGTATTTGCCTGGATTGCTGCGAATCAGGCTCACCAGTTCCGGCACCGTCTTGGCGGGCACCGTGGTCGACTTGATCAGCACCAGCGGAAGAAACGCCACCCGCGAGATCGGCGCGAAGTCTTTTGCGACGTCGTACGGAACCGGCATCTGCGCGGGGTTGGCAGTCAAGTTGGTGGACGTATAGAGCAAGGTGTAGCCATCCGGAGCGGCTCTGGCCACGGCCTCCGCTCCAATGTTGCCGCTGGCGCCCGGGCGGTTGTCGACCAGCACCGTCTGCCCCAACTCGCGCGTCAGCGCATTGGCCAGCGTGCGCGCCAGAATGTCGGTGCTGCCGGCAGCGGCAAAGGGAACAATGATCTTGATGGGTTTGCTCGGGAACGGGCTTTGCGCGGATGCGCCCGGGGCGCACAGTGCGGCCGCTGCCGTCATCAATGCCCAGACGCCCCAGGTTCGTCGGTGAATGGAATGGCTCATATGCAATGTCTCTCTGTTTTTGGATTGGAAATCACCCACGTGCCAGCTCAACGCGGAGCCCAGAGCGCGGTATCGAACAGCACGTTCACATTGGGAGCGCGCTCCATGTCCTGCAACGCTGCCCACGCGCCGTCGGCCTGTGCTCCCAAGCCTGCATAGGCCAGGCAGCACTCGAACTTGCTGCGAACTCCCGCGGGGTCCAGATCGAACGCGGGTGCGGTCACCCAGATCTCGCGCCCACTGGTGGTCACGGCGTGCAGCTGCGCCTGCGGATGACCCGGTTTGTCCGGGAGTGTGGGGGACACCTCGATCTGATCTGCGATGGCGTGAACCCGGGCATCGCTCAGAGTCTCCAGCTGCAGATTGTTCAGATCGACCTCCCCATGCAGCAGCGCAAACGCTGTCATGTACGGAATGCTGTATTTCGCGTCCTGCAGTGTCGTTGGCCTGCGCCGCTCGGGCAGTGGCGCACAGAGCTTGGCCGCCGATGCGTTCACGGCCACATTCAAGCTCGCAAGCGCTTCGCCGCCCAGCACCCGGCGCAACTCCATGGCCGTGGCCACATAGGGATGCGACAGGCGACAGCTCGGCCATGGCTTGATCTGCGTGGCGCTGAAGGCCCACGCGTCGGGATACAACAGCTGCTCGATTTGCGCAGGATGCGGGTCGCGCTCCAGGTAGATGCGAAACAGGTTGGCAGCGCCATCCAGCGCGGACGCAGGCCCTGACAAGCCCGCGCTCGCCAATTGCACCGCGTTCACTCCGCCCATGGCCGCAAACGCGGGGTAGATGCTGCGCCCGGTCGCGCCCACGCCGAATCCTGCCTCCTTGCCGCCAGCGGCCTGCATGTAGGCAAAGCCGAGTGCGGAAACCAGCGCATCCTCATCGAGACCCATCACCACACCGGCACTCAGCGCTGCGCCAAAGTAGCCAAACAACTGCGTCAGAAACCAGTCGGAACCCGGACCGTTGCCTTGGGGCGAGTACATCACGCCCAGACGACACATCAACTCGCTGCCGAGCGCAACGGCATCGATGACCCGGTCCATCGGCGCGCTCACCCCCTGCGCAGCGGCCAAGGCCGCCGGCAGGGTCACGGCCGTCGGATGCAGTCTGGCCGTGTCATGGATATCGTCAAAATCCAGGGTATGGATCAACGCCGCGTTGGCAAACGCTGCCAGCGTCGGCGGCAGCGCTTGAGCACTCCCGAAGACACTGCACGCGCCACCGCTCACCCCCATGCCCATGGCTTTCACCAACTGCGATGACAGCGGCTGGCAGGCGGTGGCCGCCCAACCAATGGCCACCGCGTCCACGATATGCCGTCGTACCTGTTCGCGCACGCCCAACGCGGGGCCCTGCAAGGCCTCGCGCTGTGCCAGCAATTGCCGAATCAGTTGGCGGCTCAACAGATCAGTTGACAAGGTGGCTCACTCCAGACGAATGTCCGCAGACTTGATCACGCCACTCCAGCGCTTGTTCTCGGATTCGATGCGGCTTTGCACACCCGCTGGGGTTGCCGTCATCGGCTCCACACCCAGGCTCACCAGGGCGGCGTTGAGTTCGGGCGTTTGCAGGGCCGCGCTCACCGCATGGTTGACCTTGTCCACCACCACGGGGCTCACACCTGCGGGTCCCATGATGGCCAGCCAGGTACCACCTTCGACGGAGAATCCCTGCTCGGTCAGGGTCGGAAGATTCGGTGCCACCGCGAGGCGTTTTGCCGAGGCCAGACCGATCAACTTGAGTCGCCCGCCCTGCTGCTGCGGCATGGCGACCGACAACGGCACCATCAGCACATCGACCTGGTTCGACGCCAGCGCGGTGATCGCCGGTGCTGCGCCCTGGAACGGCACGTGCAGCACATCGATCTTTGCGCCCTGGCGGAACAATTCAAACGCGATCTGGGACGAGCTGCCCACACCCCACGACGCGTAGGTCAGTTTCCCGGGTTCCTTCTTGGCCAACGCGACCAGTCCGGCCACATCCTTGACCTCCAGACCCGGACGCACCGCCATGGCATAGGGGAACTGGCCCACCCAGGCGATCGGCGTGAAGTCCTTCTGCACGTTGTAATTCACCCGCTTGTAGACATGCGGATTGATCGCATGGGTTTCGACCGACGCGACCCCCAGCGTGTACCCGTTGGGCTGCGCACGGGACACCACTTCGGTCCCCAGCATGCCATTGGCTCCCGGCCGGTTGTCGACCACGATCTGCCCCTTGAGCTGCAGTCCCATCGCCGCCGCCACATGGCGCGACACGGCATCCGTGCCACCTCCTGCAGGCCACGGCACGACGAGTTTGATGGGTTGGCTGGGATAGTTGTTGGGTGAATCGGCATGTGCCGCTCCCCCCAATACCAACATGCTGGAAAGTACCGCTGCACTGAAACGTTTCATGATTCACACCGCTCGAAAGGCGGTCTCCTGTCTCCACAATTCACACCTGCCGGCCAAGACCTGCTCCGGCAAACACCACGCGCAATGCACCTAGTCCAATGCGTGAGGGCAATGATGCGAAAGAACGCCGCACAGCAACAGGCGCGCGCTGCGAATTGGCTTTTCGCTTAAACCGAAAAGCGATGCGCTTTCTGCCGCCTCTTCACTCCAAGCAAAAACTGTCTTCGCTTCCACACTCTTTTCAGCAGCCCGCTCCTTGGCAATGATTGCCACAGGCCGTATCCGAGCGGCAAAGCAATCAGGAGCCAAAGCATGGAAAACACATTCGACGTCGTCGTTGCAGGGTGCGGAGTAGCAGGACTCTCCGCCGCCGTGTCCGCAGCAGAGAACGGCGCCCGCGTCGTCATTCTGGAGCGCGCACCAGAAGAAGACCGTGGCGGTCAGAGCCGCTACACCGAGGCCTATCTGCGCATGAAGAGCCTCACCGAAGTCAGCGATGACTTCGAGGTGCACCTGGCCGAAAACGGCTCGGGCAGCATCGACCCCGATCTGGTCGAACAAGCGGCCACCGACCCACGCGGCACCTCGCTGACCCGTGGCCTGAGCCTGGCAGACCCCAACCTCATCGAGCGCTTCTCCAACGAAGCGGCTCCCACCATTGCGTGGCTGCAGGGCATTGGCGCTCGTTTCGACTTTCTGCCCACGCAGTTCCTCACCGCGTCGCAGCCCCGCCTGCTGCCCGTCGGCGGTGGCCAAGCATTGGTGGATGTGCTCGCGGCCCGTGCGGAAGCACTGGGCGTGACCTTTCTGTATGAAACCACGGCGCAGTCCCTCGTCATGGATGACCAGGGAGAGGTCGTCGGCCTCAAGGCCAGCGTGCGCGGCAAGCCACAGCGCGAATTGCGCGGTCAAGTCGTGTTGGCTTGCGGCGGTTTCGAAGGCAACTCCGAGATGATGACCCGCTATGTGGGTCCGCGCTCGGTCTACCTGCGCCCGGTCTGCAAGGGCGGTTACTACAACCGCGGCGAAGGCATCCGCATGGCTCTGGACATCGGTGCCGCCGCCTGCGGCGAGTTCGGCAGCTACCACGCAGAACCCGTGGACCCGCGCTCCGGCATCTCCGAGCCATCGATCTTCATCTTCCCTTACGGTATCCTGGTCAACAAGGATGGCGAGCGCTTCACCAACGAAGCACCGACCACGGTCGACGCGTGCTACGAGCCCGTCACGCGCCGAATCTTCGAGCAACGCGATGGCATGGCCTGGACCATTCTGGATGCGCGCCACACCCGCATCCCGAACTATCGCCTCGGCATTCGCACCGACGTGAAGCCCGTGGAGGCCCACAGCATCGCCGAACTGGCAGCCAAGATCGACGTGCCGGCAGATCGTCTGCAAGCCACGGTGGAACGCTACAACGCGGCCTGCAGCGGCGCCGACTGGACTCCATTGAAGGTCGACGGTGTGGCCACGCAAGGCCTGCACCCGGCCAAGTCCAACTGGGCCTGCCCACTCACCGAAGGCCCATTCCACGCCTACCCGATCATTTCCTCGAACGTGTTCACCTTCGGCGGTCTCAAGATCAATACGGATGCGCATGTGGTCAACGGCGATGGCGACGCCATCCCCGGCCTGTTCGCGGCCGGCGAAACCGTAGGCATCTACTACGGCAACTACACCGGTGCGACATCGGTGCTCAAGGGCCTGGTGTTCGGACGGATCGCCGGTGCAACCGCTGCACGTGCCACAGCGACTGCGTGATTGGTGGCGTCGGTGGTGGCCGGT
>CALMCS010000337.1 GCA_937862875.1 uncultured Comamonadaceae bacterium | reverse complement strand
CTAGGACCCTATCTCGTCATTCGGGGGCCCAGTTCTTGGGCTCTGCTCGCTGCGTCCTTGGGTGTTTGGACGCCCAAACAGAAACCCAGAGATTCGCAAAGAACCGAAAATTGCGCCCCAAAGCGGCCGTATCGAGCACGGCACGCCGACGATGCCCTATGCTTGCGCCATGGGTGAATTTGATCTGATTGCGCACTATTTCACGCGTCCCGTGCGCCGCGCGGCCTTGGGTGTGGGTGACGATTGCGCGTTGTTGCGCGTCGCGCCGGGCATGCAATTGGCGGTCTCCAGCGACATGCTGGTGGCGGGTCGCCATTTTTTCGAGGATGTGAATCCCCGGCATCTCGGCCACAAATCGCTGGCCGTCAACCTGAGCGATCTGGCGGCCTGCGGTGCCAAGCCTCTGGCCTTCACGCTGGCGCTTTCCCTGCCCCGCGTCGAAGAAGCGTGGCTCAAGGAATTCGCGGGCGGCCTGCTCGCGCTCGCCGATGCGCATGAGTGCGAATTGGTCGGCGGCGACACCACGCAGGGCCCGCTCAATATCTGCATCACCATTTTTGGCGAAGTCCCTCCCGGCCATGCGCTGCTGCGCAGTGCCGCAAAAGTGGGCGACGACATCTGGGTGAGCGGCACGCTGGGCGATGCGCGGCTGGCGCTCGACGCCCAATTCGGCAAGATCGCGGCGCTTCCCAGCGATCTGCTCGAGAGCGCGACGCAGCGCCTCGAATGCCCCACGCCGCGCGTCGCGTTGGGCCTCGCGCTGCGCGGCATCGCGACCAGCGCGCTCGATCTGAGTGATGGCCTCTTGGGCGATCTCTCGCACATTCTTCAGCAATCCCAAGTGGGTGCAGACATCGATGCGGATGCGGTGCTGCAGACCATGGCGGCACGCCACCATGGCAATGGTTCGCTGTCGCTCACCGATGACCAGTGGTACCAATGCGTGCTGGCCGGTGGCGATGACTACGAACTGGCGTTCACGGCCCCTGCAAAGGCACGCGAGCAGGTGATGGCTGCGGCCCAGTCGGCCCATACGCCGGTCACCCGCGTGGGCCAGGTGACGCAAGAGCCCGGCATCCGCGTGCTGGATCGCCATGGCCATCCGCTGAAAAACCAATCCTGGGCGTCCTTCGATCACTTCGCTTGAACGGGATGCTTGCCCGCTGCACCGGGTGCACTGGTAGCATGGGCGCGCCGCAAGTCTTGCAAGGTCCCACACTCCGCCGTTCTATGCTCAAAAGATTGCCAACCCTCACATCCCTTCCCGCGCCTCGCCACCTGCTGGCGACGGCCGCGTTGCTCGCCACCGGCGCCATGGCCGCGCCCGATGGGGGATCGCAGATCACCCAGGTGAAGGTCTATCCGGGCAGCGCCACGGTAGACCGGGTCGCGCGCATTCCCGCGGGCGCGCGCAGCGTCACGATCCGCTGCCTGTCGCCGCAGATCGATGCGCAGAGCCTGCAGGTGCAGGCCGATGCCAGCGTGCGCATCGGCGAGACCAGCATCAAGGTGCAGGACCGCAATCTCGACAAGGAATGCGCCACGCCGCTCGATGACCAGGTGCGCGAGGCCGAAGACAAGGTGGCCGCCAGCAAGGCCGAAACCGATTCGCTCGAGCTCGCCACCAGCTATCTCAAGACCGTCGCCACCGTGCCGCCGTCCGAGCCGCACAGCGGTCCCGGCACCTCGGGCACGGCGTCGATCAACAGCACGACCGAGGCGCTGCGCCGTTCCTCGCAGGATTTGCTGCTCAAGCTGCACCAATCCAAGCGCCGCCAGGAAGTGGCCGAGCTGGCACTCAAGGAGTTGACCGACGAGCGCAACCGCATCGCCGGCCCCAATGCGCGCTCGGCCACCGTCACCGTGACCCTCGCCACCGACCGCGAGAGCGATCTGCGACTGTCGTACCAACTGCGCGGCCCCAGCTGGTCGCCCAACTACCGCGCCTCGCTCGACAGCACCACCGGAGTGGTGAAGTTCGATCGCCTCGCACTCGTGGCGCAGAACACCGGGGAAGATTGGCGCAACGTGCAGCTGACGCTCTCCACCGGACAGCCCACGCGCGCCACGGCGGGCCGCACTCCCGGCGCATGGACGCTCGACATCGCGCCGCCGGTCGTCGTTGAAACCGCTCGCCGGGAATTTTCGATGCCCGCAGCGCCCGCCGCGGCTCCCGTCATGGCGGCGGCCAAGTCGTTCTCCGATGCCGCTCCCGACATGCCCCGTTTCGATGTACAGGTCACCGATGGCGCGTACGCCACCGAATTCAAGGTGCCACAGCGCATCACCGTGCCCTCCGGCGGCCAGCGCATCACGCTGTCGCTCGGCGCGCAGGAGGCCCGCGCACAACTGATCTCGCGCACCTCGCCGGGCGTGGAGCCTGCCGCCTATCTGGTCGCGCAATTGCCGACGCTGCCGGGCGTGTGGCCCACCGCCAACGTGGCGCTGTACCGCGACGACGCCTACGTCGGCCAGGGCATGCTCAACAACAATAACGACGAACTGTCGCGCACCGGGCTGTCGTTCGGCCGTGACGAAAAAGTCATCGTCACCGCCGAGCCGCAGCAGCAGAACTCCGGCAGCGCCGGCTTCACGGGCTCGAACGTCGAGCGCAAGGTCCAGCATGCCTACCGCGTGGACAACCGACACCGCAAGCCAATCACGCTGCAGGTGCTGGAAGCCGCGCCGGTTTCGCGCAACGACCAGATCCGCGTCGAGTCACAATACGAGCCTGCTCCCACCGACAAGGAATGGAACCGCAAACCCGGCCTGATCCTCTGGAGCACCACGCTTTCCCCCGATGCTTCTCAGCGATTCACCGCAACGCATACACTGCGCTACCCCAAGGATGCGCGACTGATCGAATCGCAGTGATTTGATGGAGACGCTGGCGACGAGCCATCCGACAATAGAACACATGCAAGACTTCCCCCAATCGCCCGCGCCGACGCCGGAGCCACGGGCCAACGCACCGCGGCCCTCGCTCCGGCACTTCATGCTGTCCAACCCGCTGCATCTGGTGGCGCTCGGTTTCGGCAGCGGCCTTTCGCGCTTTGCCCCCGGCACCGTGGGCACGGCCTGGGCCTGGCTGGCCTATCTGGTGATGCAGATGTGGCTCACACCGGCGCAGATGGGCATCGTGATCGCCGTATCCATCGTGTTGGGCTGGGTGGCATGCACCATCACGGCCCGCAACATGGGCGTGGCCGATCCCGGCAGCATCGTCTGGGACGAGATCGTCGCCATGTGGATCATTCTGTGGCTGGCCATGCCCATGGGCTTCTGGGGCCAGTTGATCGCATTCGCTCTGTTCCGTTTCTTCGACGCGGTCAAGCCCGGCCCCGTGAAGTGGGCGGATCAACGCTTCAAGGGATTCGGTTGGCGCGGCGGCTGGGGCATCATGTTCGATGACCTGGTGGCCGCTTTCTGCACATTGCTGGTGATTGCTTTCTGGAGATGGATTTGATGCTTGAGCAGGACAACCCGGAAGGCGTTTCCCTTTCGTCGACCAGAGAACTCTTTGGCCTCCCCAGCGAACCCCTCGAACCCCATCTGCGCCTGCTCGCAGAGCGGCTCCGAACCCGTCGACTGAAACTCGTCACCGCCGAAAGCTGCACCGGCGGCATGATCGGCGCCGCCTGCACCGATCTTGCCGGCTCGAGCGACTGGTACGAACGCGGCTTCGTCAGCTACAGCAACGCCGCCAAGACCGACCTGCTGGGCGTTCCCAGCATGCTGGTGCTGCTGCACGGTGCCGTCAGCGACCCTGTGGTGCGGGCCATGGCCACGGGCGCGATTCTGCGTTCGCAGGCACAGGTCAGCATTGCCGTGACCGGTGTGGCCGGACCCGGCGGCGGAACCGAAGCCAAGCCGGTCGGCACGGTGTGGTTCGGCTGGCAGGTGGATGGCGCGCTGCACAGCGAGGTCCAGCACTTCAAGGGCGACCGTGCAGCGGTGCGCGGCGAGACCATGCGCCACGCGATCCTGCGACTCAATGAATTGATGGCTTGAGGCGACGGCTTCAACGCCAACCTCAACGCCAGCGCCTCCCTCACACCGTTCCGACTCAGAACACCACGCCCGATACCAACGCAATATTGGCGTAGGGCGTGAACTCCCCCGTGCGAACCACGGCCACGGCGCGGGTGCACAGCTCCTTGAATGCGCTGTGCGAAATCTTGTGCGGCGTGCCCGGCAATAGGGGTTGATTGCTCTCGTACCAAGCCGGTACGGCGTCCCGCACGCCCAGACACTCATTGGCCACCACGGCCTTTTCCACCTTCAGCTCCAGCAGCACCGCGGCCAGCACTTGGGCCACCGTCGGCACGCCCTGAGTCAATGCCAGATCGATGCGCCGCACGCCTTTGGGCACCGGCAGACCGGCATCGCCAATCACCAGAATATCGCCATGGCCCATGCCTGCGATGACCTGCGAAAGCTCGATATTGAGCAAGCCTGTACGCTTCATAAAGGGCTCCAGCGAGTGGGTTGTGTCAGCGCCTCGACTTCGTCGCGACGCGGGATGGAAGGCTGCGCCCCGGCACGCGTCACGCAGATGCTGGCGGCGCGCATCGCCCATTGGGTGGCGTCGTCGAGCGTCGCGCCTTGCGCGAGTTGTACGGTGAGTGCACCCAGAAAAGTATCTCCCGCCGCCGTCGTATCCACCGCCTTGACGACCACGGCCTCGTGCCAGCGAACACCGGCTGCATCGCACACCACGGCGCCGTTGGAGCCCAAGGTCACCACGACCTGCGCAATGCCTTTGGCATGCAGAAAGCGCGCCGCCTGCGCCGCGTTGGCGGGGCTATCTACCTCGATGGCGCTGAGGCCCTTGGCTTCGGTTTCGTTCACCACGAGGACGTCGATGGCGCTCCACCAGGATTCTTCCAGCGCGTGAAAGGGCGATGGGTTCAATGCCACCTTGCAACCGGCCTGACGCGCAATCTGCAGCGCCTGATTCACCTCGCTGAGCGGGGTCTCGAACTGCAGCACCACAAAATCCGCGTCACCGAGCAGGCTTTGGAGCTGTGCCTCCGGCACGCGCAGTTGTTGGTTGGCACCGGCCATCACCACGATCTGGTTCTGGCCTGCATCGTCCACGCTGATCACCGCCACACCCGTCGATGCATCACGCACCTGCTGCACATGCGACACATCGATGCCATCGCTGCGCAAGGCGGTCAGCAACTGTGCGCCATAAGCGTCCTCACCCACGCAAGAGAGCAAGCGCACTGCTGCGCCCTGCCGCGCACAACTCACGGCCTGGTTGCCGCCCTTGCCGCCGGGCACATGGCGCAGGTCGTGGCCTAGCAAGGTTTCGCCTGCGACCGGGAAGTGCGGCACGCGCAGCACCATGTCCATGTTCAGGCTGCCGAGCACAACGATGCGGGCTTGGTTCACGCGACTTCTCCCGAGAGGATATGCAGTGTTGGGGTGTGAACCAACGTGCTGCTGCCACGCGTGACCAGCGTGGGCGCGAGCGTCTGAATCAGTGCCGGAGCAACGCTTTTTTCCTGCGATTGCGAAGCCGCTTTATCTGTGCGCATCACGCCCAGTAAGCGCACCAAGGTCTGCTCCGCCATCGCACGGATAGGCTGCGCGACGCTGGTGAGCGCAGGCTGCGTATAGCTTGCGAGTTCAATGTCGTCATAACCCACCACCGCAATATCCTGCGGCACGCGCAGGCCGCATTCATGCACGGCACGCAGCGCACCCATGGCCATCAAATCATTGCAGGCGAACACGGCAGTGGGCCGCGCTGCTGGGGATTTTTTCAGCAACTCGTGCATCGCCAAAAAACCTCCGTTGACGCTGAAATCGGCATGCACCACCAGGTCCGCAGGCAACTTTGCCTGTGTCAACGCCTTGCGCCAACCCGCCACGCGTTGCTCGCTGGAATGCAATTGTTCGGGTCCACCAATACAGGCTATGCGTTGATGACCGAGGCCCAGCAAATGCGATGCGGCCAACACACCACCTTGCTCGTGATCGGTCTGCACGCAGGGGCGATCGAGCCCAGCAATATCGCGATCGATCAGCACCATCGGCAAGGCGGTCTGCGCCAGATGCTCGGACATGCGCTCGTCGTCGGTGGTAGATGCCACGATCACGCCATCCACCCGCTTTTGCGCCAACACATTCAGGTAGACACGCTGGCGATCCGCGTTGTCATCGGTGTTGCACAAGAGCAGCGCATAACCGGCCGCAAAACAGGCATCTTCCACCGCACGCACCAGCTCGGCAAAGTACGGATTGGAGTTATTCGGCACCAGCATCCCGATGGTGTGCGTGGCATCCATCTTGAGGCTGCGGGCCACGGCGCTCGGGACATAGCCGAGCGTGCGCACGGCATCGGTCACGCGCGCCTGCGTCTGCGGATGCACAGAGCGCGTCTTGTTCAATACATGCGAAACGGTAGTGATCGACACCTCGGCCAATCGCGCTACATCCTTGATGCTCGCCTTCATACTTGTCGTTGCCCTCATCAAACAGCTCGCGCCACACGGCGCTGGCGGATAGTGTCGATGATGACGGCCACCACGATGACCACGCCGGTGATGATTCGCTTCTGTGGCTCGCTGGCACCGATTTGTGCGAGACCCGCTTCGAGCACCGCGATGATCAGCACGCCAAAGAACGTGGCGATCACCGACCCGCGGCCGCCCATGAGGCTGGTGCCGCCAATCACCACTGCGGCGATCACCTGCAGCTCCATGCCAGCGCCCGCATTCGGGTCCGCGGCTTCGAGGCGCGCAGCCTGCATCAGTCCGGCCAGACCGGCGAGCAAGCCAGTGGCAGCAAACACCATGATGCGTATCGGGCTCGGGTTGATACCGGCGAGCCGCATCGCCTCTTCATTCGTACCGATGCCGATCACATAGCGGCCAAACACGGTGCGCGTGAGAATGATGTGGCCAACGATGACGATGAGCACCGCAATCACGAACGCCGAAGACACGCCATCCACGATGGGCGCGGCAAGGCCCGAGATCGCATCGCCGACATACTGCGTGCGCGAGTCTGTCACGACATAGGCAGCGCCGCGCAGCGACTCCAACATACCGAGCGAGACGATGAAGCTAGGCAGCCGCCAAGCGACCGACACCGCGCCGGTAATCGTGCCGCACACCAGACCTGTGAGCAGACCCAGCGCGCCGGCGGCCCACACATTCATGCCCCACAGCATGATGGCCTGCGCCGCCACACCGGCAGACAGGGCCAGCACCGAACCCACAGACAAGTCGATGCCAGCAATGATCAACACAAACGTCATCCCCACGGCCATGACGGCCAGCGCGGGAATATCGTTGGCAATACTGACGAAGGTCTCCTTGCTCCAGAAATACTCGCTCTTGTAACTGAAGAAGGCGATCATGCCCACCAGCACCACGGCAAGCCCCAGATAGGTGCCCCATGGGCCACGCAAAGCCCGAAGCCACGCGGGCTCCGTCTGCTGTCCAAGTGTTGGGCTGGTCATGTTGGAATCGTCCTTATCTCTCTAATTTTTTGCGGTCGGCGCATTGCCGAAGGCGGCCGCCAGCAACTGCTGCTCGGTCCACTCACCGCGTTCGAAGATTGCTACCAGGCGCCCGTCGTGCATCACGCCAATGCGGTCGCACATGGCGGTTAACTCGCGCAGATCGCTAGACACCATCAGCACGGCCTTGTTCTCTGCCACCATGTGATCCATCTCGTTATACAGATCGGCACGCGCGCCCACATCGACGCCGCGTGTGGGCTCGTCGAGCAGCAACACATCGCAGGGTTCATGCAGCCAACGTGCAAAAACCACCTTCTGCTGATTGCCGCCACTCAAGGTGGACACCGCCTGTTCACTGCTGCGCGAGCGAATGCGCAGACGCGAAATCCAATGTTGCGCCGCCTGCGTATCCTCATTCGTCTGCATCCACCCAGCACGCGAAACGCGGTTGATGCCAGCGAGAGTGGTGTTCACGCGAATCGATTGCGACAGCAGCAAACCTTGCGATTTGCGGTCTTCCGTCACCAGGCCAATGCCTGCACGGATGGCATCCATAGGGCTGCGCCAATTGGGCGAGACAGTCCTGGGTGCAGTCTGCGACTCGGCCATCGCCGCAGCCCGGCCATGCAAGCTAATCTCACCCGAATCGGCCTTGTCCGCGCCAAACAGCAAGCGAACGAACTCGGTCCGTCCAGAGCCCACCAGCCCGGCTAATCCCATGATCTCGCCGGCGTACAAATCCAAACTCACATCGCGCACCTGCTTGCCGCGATTCATGTTCTTGGCCGACATCAGCAACGCACCACGAGTGCGCCGCGCGCGCCCTTCGTTATCCTGCACCGCGTGGCCCACCATGCGCTCCACGATGTCATGCTCGCGCACGTTGTGCATGGGCCGCACATCGACCAGGCGACCATCGCGCAGCACGGCGATGCGATCGGCAATGCGCTGCAATTCTTCCAGCCGGTGCGAAACATAGACAAGAGCCACACCGCGCGATTTCATCAACGCGATCTGCTTGAACAAATGCTCGGTCTCGGTAGGCGTGAGCATCGCCGTGGGCTCATCCAATACCAGCACGCGCGTGCCATCCTGCAGATTGCGCGCAATCTCCACCATCTGCTGCTGACCAATCCCCAGCCGCGACACGGGCGTATCGGGGTCGAGATCATTCATCCCGATCTTGGCCAACTGCTCGCGCGCAAGCGTACGCATGCGGTCGTTATCGAGCCAGCCCATGCGGTTGGGCAAGCGATCGAGCAGCAGATTCTCGGCCACGGTGAGCGTCGGGATCAGCCCCAATTCCTGCATCACCATGCGCACGCCCGCACGCTCGGCATCACGCCGTGAGGTGGGCGCAAACGCCGCACCATCCAGCTGCATGCTGCCTTGCGAAGGCGACTCCAGCCCGCACAGAATCTTGGAGAGCGTGCTCTTGCCGGCACCGTTTTCGCCGGTGAGCGCAAGCACCTCCCCCGCGTGCAGTTCAAGGCTCACATCGGCCAACACCACGGTGCCGGAATACGACTTGCCAATACCTCGCAGGGCAACGCGCGGGGCGTTACCAG
>CALMCS010000336.1 GCA_937862875.1 uncultured Comamonadaceae bacterium | reverse complement strand
ATCCGCATGGCCTCGCTGATGAAGCAGCGCGTGATCCACGTGTTCACGCACGACTCCATCGGTCTGGGCGAAGACGGCCCCACCCACCAGTCGATCGAGCACGCAGCCAGCCTGCGCCTGATCCCCGGTCTCGATGTGTGGCGTCCCGCCGATACCACCGAAACCGCCGTGGCCTGGAGCGTGGCGCTGTCGAACCGCAACAAGCCGACCGCCATGCTGCTGTCGCGCCAGAACCTGCCATATCTGGCGAAGAAGGATCTGGGCGATATCTCGCGCGGCGCCTACGTGCTGAGCGAGCCTGCCGACATCGGCTTCAAGAAGAAGGCGCAAGCCGTCATCATCGCCACCGGCTCCGAAGTGCATCTGGCTGTGGCCGCACAAAAGCTGCTGGCCGAGAAGAAGATTGCCGTGCGCGTGGTCTCCATGCCCAGCACGACCACCTTCGACCGCGAAGAAGCCAAGTACAAGAAGCAAGTGCTGCCGGCCGGCCTGCCACGCGTTGCCGTGGAAATGGGCGTGACCGATGGCTGGTGGAAGTACGGCTGCGCAGCCGTGGTCGGCATCGACACCTTCGGCGAGTCGGCTCCTGCGGGCGTGCTGTTCAAGCACTTCGGCTTCACCGCTGAAAACATCGCGGAAACAGTGCAAGCCGCTCTGCAGCGCGCACGTTGATCCAGGCCATTTTCTGATCTGTCTCCGGGGACGCCCGGGCACAGGTCAGTTGCGATTTCCAAGTTTCATTTCGACTTTATCTTTGGGACAAAACTATGACGATCAAGATTGGTATCAACGGCTTTGGCCGTATCGGCCGCAACGTGCTGCGCTCCGCAGTGCAGAACTTCTCCGACATCGAAGTCGTTGCCATCAACGATTTGCTCGAGCCTGACTACCTGGCTTACATGCTGCAGTACGACTCCGTGCACGGCCGCTTTGATGGCGACGTCAAGGTCGAAGGCAACACGCTGATCGTCAACGGCAAGAAGATTCGCCTGACGCAAGAGCGCGACCCAGCGAACCTGAAGTGGAACGAAGTCGGTGCCGACATCGTGATCGAATCCACCGGCCTGTTCCTCGACAAGGCCACTGCTGAAAAGCACATCGCTGCAGGCGCCAAGAAGGTTCTGCTGTCGGCTCCTTCCAAGGACGACACCCCGATGTTCGTCTACGGCGTGAACCACAAGACCTACGCTGGCCAGGCCATCATCTCCAACGCATCGTGCACCACCAACTGCCTGGCCCCCGTGGCCAAGGTGCTGAACGACAAGTGGGGCATCAAGCGCGGCCTGATGACCACCGTGCACGCAGCCACTGCCACGCAGAAGACCGTGGACGGCCCGTCCAACAAAGACTGGCGCGGCGGCCGCGGCATTCTGGAAAACATCATTCCATCGAGCACTGGCGCAGCCAAGGCCGTGGGCGTGGTGATTCCTGAGCTGAACAAGAAGCTGACCGGCATGTCCTTCCGCGTGCCTACGTCTGACGTGTCCGTGGTCGACCTGACCGTGGAACTGAACAGCGAAGCCACCTACGAAGAAATCTGCGCCGAAATGAAGGCCCAGTCCCAAGGCGCTCTGAAGGGCGTGCTGGGCTACACCGAAGACAAGGTCGTTGCGACCGACTTCCGCGGCGACACCCGCACGTCGATTTTCGACGCTGACGCCGGTATCGCTCTGGACAGCACGTTCGTGAAGATCGTGTCCTGGTACGACAACGAGTGGGGCTACTCGAACAAGTGCCTGGAGATGGTTCGTGTGATGGCTGGCAAGTAAGCCCGCATCACCACGTTTCAAAAAGCGCCTTCGGGCGCTTTTTTCGTTGTGGAGTTCCCGAAAGTAGCCTCCTGGTGTGGCGAGCGAGCCGCAGGATGCAGGGTTGCGACAACGTTTCGCACCATCCGCCCGTGCCATGGTCTGCAAGAAGGGTTCGAGCGTCGCATTCATCGCATTTGGTTACCAAATATCCGGGCCCCGGAGCCACTCCAGCGCCGTGTTTAATAGAGTTTAACAATTGGACTCCGGTGTAAGACAAAGACTTATCTATGATGGGTCGCACTCTGACATTGATAGCAATGCAGTGCCTACGCAAGTTGCAGCCGACCATTTTCATAATCGGTCCCTACTGCAGAACCTTGTCGTTTTGTCTTTCATTTCTGAGCGTGTTTCACCAAACCGCGAAGAACCAGGCTTTCACGCTGCGCCGCGTCCCACCTGCGGAACGTGCGCACATCCAGTTCAAAAGAGGAGTCCTCCATCATGCAAAACAACCTGATCCGCGGTGCCGTTGCGGCGTTGGCCTTGGGTGCGCTGGCCGCTTGTTCGTCCACGCCACCGCCAAAGGGCGAAATGGCCGTGGCCGACAGCGCCATTCAACGCGTTTCCACAGCCCCACAAGTGACCGCACATGCGCCGGTCGAGCTGCAACAGGCTCGCGATCTGTGGGCCAAGGCCCAGCGCGCCATGGAGCAGAAGGAATACACCGAAGCCCGCCGCTACGCCGAACTGGCCGAAGCCGAGGCACGTGTGGCCGAGTCCAAGGCCCAAATGGCGGAGAACCAGTCGCGCCTGCAAGCGGTGCAACGCGGCTACCAGGTCCAGCCTGCCCCTGCGCGCTGATGCGATCAGTGATTGATTGAATCCACCGCAAAGCCCCAACGGAGTAAGGAACACCTCATGCAACAACGTACCAACCACACCATTCGCCGCGCCGGCATGCTCGCCACCAGCGTCGCCGCCATTTCCCTGCTGGCCGCCTGCGCCACCCGCGATGCACCGCTCGAGCCGCTGCAGAAGGCCCGTGCTGCCGTCAGCACCGCCATGAACGATCCCAAGGTCGTGCAGCTGGCCCCGCTGGAGTTGAAGAGCGCCACCGACACGCTGTCCGAGGCCGACAACGCCTGGACCAAGGATGCGGATACGGCTCAGGCCACGCACCTGTCGCGTCTGGCACTGCAGCGCGCCCAGATCGCGCAGAACGTCGCACAGACCCGCCAGTTGGATACCGACATCAAGCAAGCCGGTGTCGACGCCGAGCGCCAACGCCTGCAGGGCAATGTGTCGCAAGCGCAAATGCAGGCCGAGCGCGCTCGCGCCGCAGCCGCTGCCAACGCCACGGCGGCGCAGCAGGCTCAGGCCCAGGCGCAGAGTGCCGAGCAGCGCGCCGCTGCCAGCGCCGCGCAGGTCAAGGATCTGCAGTCGAAGCTCAATGATCTGCAAGCACAGCAAACCGAACGCGGTCTGCTGGTGACGCTGGGTGATGTGCTGTTCGAGTTCGGCAAGTCCGACCTGACATCGCAAGCCGCTCCGCGTCTGGACAAGCTCGCGCAGTTCCTGGCCGAGTTCCCGAACCGCAAGCTGCTGATCGAAGGCTACACCGACAGCGTCGGCACCGACTCCGCCAACCAGGCGCTGTCGCAGCGCCGTGCCGAATCCGTGCAGCAAGCCCTGGTCACGCGTGGCGTCGCCGCCGATCGCATCACCTCCAAGGGCTATGGCGAATCGTTCCCCGTGGCTGACAACAACTCGCCCGAAGGCCGTGCGATGAACCGCCGCGTGGAAATTGTGATTGCCGACGAAAACGGCAATCTGCGCTCGCGCCGCTGATCTTGATGATTGGTTGTTGGATTCAGGGAACAACCATGGACGGACTGGTCACGCGCTGTGAGTGAGTGACAAAGAAGAGTCCGAATGACCATCACCTTGGGCACCACAGGTTTACCTGCGGTGCCCTTTTTCATGGGGCCGACCAGAACACCGCATTGATGAGCCGCAGAAAGCCTGCAGCAGTCAATCTACAGCGCTATGTATCGCTATCAATTTCGATAGCTTTCAACAACTTGATTTTTAACTCAAATACCGAAGGGCTATTCCTGGAGGGGTGAATCGAATTCAACAAAAGTACAGAAGTCTTTGTTTTTACGACTTTTCTAGGGAAAACGAGGCCTCTGGCAACGCTGTTGACCGTTTGACAATCTTTTTCCATTCATTGATTTTTTTATATTGACTACATCAATGCCATGCGGTAATTTAATGCATATCAAGTATTGATTTGTAATTCACATCAATGTCACCCATCAATAGATCTACGTTAACGCGATCCGAGCCTCTTTGTGCTCTGGATGCCAAAGGACTGAACATGCGTTCGGGAAGATGCGCGCGCGCCGTTCGCAAGACTCAAATCGGCTTCACTCTGATCGAGTTGATGGTCGTGGTCGGGCTGGTTGCCATCCTGACCGCCATCGCCATGCCCAGCTACACCGACTACATCAAGCGCGGCCAGATCGTCGACGGCATCGTGCCTCTGGCCGACATGGGCGGCAAGATGGAACAATTCTTTCAGGACCACCGCACCTATGTGGGCGCCTGCACTGCCGGTACGGTGGCCCCTCAACCGCCCGACACGACACGGTTCAAATACACCTGCGACAACCTGGGCAAGTCCACCTTCACCGTGATTGCAAAAGGCGAGGGTTCCATGGGGGGCTTCAAATTCACGCTCGATCAGTCCGGCACCCGCCAGACCACGGGCACGCCCAACGGCTGGACGGCTGGCAACAATTGCTGGTCGGCACGCAAGGACGGGAGCTGCTGATGTCCCGCAACGCCATGACGGTGCCCCAGCGCACACGCGGATTCACCCTCATCGAAATCATGGTGGGGTTGGCGATCATGGCGTTTCTGTTGCTGATGGCGATGCCGAGCTTCAAGGTCCATCTGCTCGATACCAAGATCCGCGTCGCCGCGCAGTCGTACTACGACGGTGCGCAGTTGGCGCGTTCGGAGGCCTTGCGTCGCAACCAGGACGTGACACTCACGTTGTCTGGCTTGAATCGCGCCTGGGACGTAGCCCAGGGTGGCAATACGATTTACAACAAGTCCGAAGAGGCCGCCGCGAATTTGACTGTGCAGGCCAACGTGACGAGCGTCACTTTCAACGGCACGGGTGAGGCATCGGTCGCCAATACCGTGCAATTTCAGCCGGGCAATACCGCCGAATGCATCGCTGGCAACGGATCTCAGCGCTGCCTGAACGTCATTATTTCCACGGGCGGACTAGTTCGCATGTGCGACCCCACCGTCACGGAAGCTGGAGACAACCGCAAATGCTGAAGACTTCACCACTCCGTCGCCGCAGCGCCCGCACCGCCGCCACGCAGGCTCGCCGTGGGCAGCAGCGCGGCATGATGATTCTCGAATCGCTGGTCTCGATCATGATCGTGATGCTGGGCATCGTGGGCATCGCCAGCCTGCTGGCCAAGTCCACCGCACTGTCGGGGCAGGCCCAGTACCGTACCGAGGCCGGCATGTTTGCCGAGCAGATCATCCAGATGATTTCGCTGAGCGTCGATCGCAGCACTCCCGATACGCTGGCCGCATCACTCAAGACCTTCGAACACCAGGGCAGCGGCGGAAACGACTGCGATTTCAGTGGCGGCACGGTCAGTGACTCCACGCCCATGGGCGAATTGCTGAAGGCCGCACGCGGCGATCTGAACAACGTCGCGGGATTGCCTGGCGCGAAGGCCGCCTGGCAGCAAGTGCAAATCGATACGACCAATAACATCAACAAAGTCAGCGTCAAGCTGTGCTGGCAAGGGTCCACCGACCTTGCCAAGCGCAATTACGAAATCCATGCCTTTGTGCACTAGGACGCGACAAGAGAGAGAGCAAGCATTTCATGAGGACGCACCTACTCCCTCCCAGACCTTCGCCCCGGCGTAGTGTCCAAGGCTTCACCATCATCGAAATCATGGTGGGCTTGGTCATTGGTCTGCTGACACTGCTGGCGATCTACCAGCTGTTCGCCGTGTCCGAAGGCCGACGCCGCACCGTGGTTGCGGTCACCCAGGCGCAGAGCGCGGGTGCGATGGCGCTGTTCAGCATCGATCGCGAAATCCGCTCGGCGGGTCTCGGCTTTGCCAGCCTCGACCCGAGCTTTCTCGGTTGCAAGGTCCGGGCGACCAATACCGCCCGCTCCACCCCTGAATTTGACTTTCCCTTCCAGCCCGTAGTGATCAAGGATGGCAAGGAAATCTGGGTGCTTTCGGGCTCGTCCAGCAATATGTTTGTCGGTGCGCGTTTCAGCGGCAGCCAGAACGGCGAGTTCAAGATGGGCATCTCGAACGCGGGCATGCAGGCGGGCGACATCCTCGTTGGCACCAATGATGCCAACACGGACGAGTGCCTGATGATGGAAGTGACCAAGGGCGCCGGAGACACCATCGCCATGCCGGGTGGTACGACGGAGTCCTATCAAGGCGTGGAGCACCGCGCCACGAGCTACACCAGCTATTACACCGGGGCGAATGTCGGGGCTACCCACAATGGTTCGTACAACAACATGCTGGACGTCGGCGCCACCAGTCTCGGCGAGGGCTGGCTCTTCAACCTCGGCCCCAAGCCCACGCTCTCGGTCTGGAAGGTGACGAACCAACAGCTCACGCGCTATGACTACCTGGAAGGAACGGACACCACCAGCAAGTTGGTGGCTCAGGACGTTCTCCAGATGGTCGCGGAATACGGCTATGACGCCGATGGCAGCGGCAAGATCGACCAGAGCGGCGAATGGACGGCCAGCACACCCAGCGCTCCCCACCTGGACAAGCTGATCGCCATGCGGGTTGCGGTGCTGGTGCGCTCCTCCCAATACGAAAAAGACGAAGTTACCCCGCTGAACCCACGCTGGGCCAGTGGTTCCAAGGAATTCGACATGTCGGCGATCGATCCCACCGGCGACTGGAAGCATTTCCGCTACCGCGTCTACGAAAGCGTCATTCCACTGCGCAACACGATCTGGGGGCAAATGAAATGACGAAACTGTATTTGCCAACCCCCCATCGCCGTACCTCGATGGGACGGCGTTCCTCGTTGCAGCGCGGCGTGACCCTGCTGGTGGCGATGATGGTCTTGCTCGTGCTGACGATCACCGGTCTCGCGCTCGTGCGCACCACCACGTTGGGCGCAGGTCTGTCCGGCAGCCTGGCGCTCAAGCAATCGGCCACCTCCGGGGGCGACCTGGGGCTCGAGACTGGCGTCGCCAAACTCAATGACCTCTATGCGACCGGCCCGGCCCAGCTGGGTGTCGACAACTCAGCCTACGGCTATTACGCGAGCGTCGATCCCAGGGTCGCGTCCAAGGACCTGTCATGGTCGACCGCCGCGGTGGCCACCCTTGACGATGGCTTGGGCAATGAGGTGCGCTACATCGTCCACCGTCTGTGCTCCCAGTCGGGAGCGGTGAACGTCACCGGTCAGAACTGCGTCATGCCGCAGGGCGCGGCGTGCCCCGGTTCATCGGAGTCGGCGGGCAGCGTGCAGATGTGCAATGAAATCCCGATGTACCGCGTCACGGCGCAGGTCAAGGGACAGCGCGACACCCTGAGCTACGTGCAGATGAGCGTCTACTGACGCGCTGCCGAACACAACAATTGGAAAATCACAGGATAAGAGGGCCCATATGCGAAACCTAAAAGACTCTCACGAGCCAGGCCAGCACCCCACGCCGGTGCGCGCATGGAGAACCGGACTGCTGGGAACCCTGGGGATCGTCGCGGCCATTGCCGGCGTGATCGGCGGCGGTTTCGCAGTGGCCGACGCCCTGCCGACGGATGCCGTGGACATCACGGACGTTCCGGTGGCCACGTTCGCCGACCAGAACAAGCCCAATGTGATGTTGTTGCTCGACACGTCGGAATCGATGCGATGGGCACACATGCCGGATGAGTGGGAAGTGAATACCACGACCTATTTCCCGATGGGCTACAAGAACGCGCTGTGCAACACGCTTTACTACAACCCGTTGACCGAATACAGCCTCCCCACGACGACCAACGGCATCGATACCATGCCATTGCCCTCGTTCACGTCCGCATGGAAGGACGGCTACGACCAGAGCCTTGGTGCAGTCAACCTCGCTACCAGCTTTCAGGCGTATGACAAAAGCACCCGCGGCTTCGGCCTCTACGATGACCCGGCGCAGCCTGCCTATTACTTCAACTGGGTGCCCAACACCGGCGTCACCGGTCGACCCGATCCGCATTTCGAAAATTACACCGAAACCACCGGTGCCTGCAACAAATCAGGCATCGCTACGGTTCAGGCCGACGATGGCACTCTGGCGCAAAGCCCGAACATCCCCGGCGTACCTGGGAATGGATCCACGATCCCCGCCTCTCCATCAGGCAAATGGGTCCGCACGACGATACCCGCCGCGCAGCAACAGAACTTCGCGATCTGGTACAGCTATTACCGTACCCGCATCAATATGGCCAAGTCGTCGGTCAGTCTGGCGTTCGGGCCGTTGAACGACAATTTCCGCGTAGGCTTCCTGACCGTCGCCAACCCGAATCCGACAACAAACTACAGCAAGTTCGTACCGGTGAAGGACTTTGGAGGAACCAATAAGGTCGAATGGTTCTCTGCCATTCAGTCCATCAAAACCGGTGGATACTCGCCCGCGCGAGAAGCGCTGGCGCGCGTGGGGCGTTACTACGCCGGTATGAGTGACGGCATCAACTCGACGATGACCCCGTACGTCGACCCCGTAGTGTCCGCCTGCCAACGGCACTACACCATCGTCACGACCGACGGATACTGGAACATAGATCAAGAATCCGAAAATGGCGGTCCGAGACAGATAAACGGCGGCGCATTGGTGGGCCAACAGGATGGACCACCGCTGCTTCTCACCGGTGCCGACGGCCTGATTCCTCGCCCAATCTATGACGGATCTATCAGCGGCACCAAGGTTGTACGCGATGCCACAGTCACCTATTCCACGGCTCCTTGCAATCTGGGCTGGAAGGTCACTACGCCCGGCGGTGGCACCAAGACCGAGACGATCTACAAGAAGGTCATCGAAAAAGACGTGATGACACAAAGTCAGTTCGTCGCTGACTTCACCTGGTGGAACAAGAGCACCCGCCAGCAGACCCGCAACTACGCCAAGATCACCAGCTGGAACTTCCCCAAGAGCGAGCGTCCATATTGGACGGCGCAGGGCACGGGCACGGTCACACAAACAAAATACCAGCAGCAGATTCTGTTCACACAGATCGACGTCACCAAATATAACTACGTGGCCACGACGAAATGGAGCGAACAGACCCAGACCCCGTACTCCAATTCCACCGCGCAGAAGGTGAAGCAACTGAAATACTTCTATTGGTATCGCGACCCCAACCAGGGCGAGAACTACCTGAAGACTACCGACAAAAGCGTGTGTACCCCTCTTCCCAAAGGCTGTACTCTGCAAGGCAATGACACTATATGGGAAGAGGTGCAGACCTGCTCGGCCACCAATCAAGACAGCCTAGGCTTCAAGATCGAATGCAATACTTCGAACGAACCTGTGTCCTACTCCCTCTACTGCCCTGCAAAAAATGGCCAATATGTGCCCGGCGTAGGCACCATTGCTTGCCAAGGCAGTTCGGTTCCACCCTATACGGGGCCCGTTCAGTCCTGCGGTACCCTGCATCCCACGCTGGCTGCAGCCATCACAGCTGCCGGAGGGGATCTGACCAAGGTGATCTATGGCACCTGCGCACCAAAAACGACGACCGCCAACGTCCCGGATCTGTGCCAGGCCACCGCTGGCACGCAAGCCAACGGCTACAAGTCGACGACCTGCGCGAAGTCGTCCGTTACCACTACGGTGGACAACACCTGCACGATCACCTCGCCGCAATATAACGCAGCAACCGGTGTGTATACGATGTGCCAGAAGGCCAACCGCTCAGCATGGGTAGCGCAATGCGCTGCTGGCCCCCTGCCGGATACCAGCACTCAAATGGAAAGGCAGTGCCTGGCGCGTACCGTGTCTGGTCCTCCCACGCAAGTGACCTCCTGCACGCCAGGCGTGAGCGGCGCCTTCGTGGTCGAATGCTCCGGTACATCGATCTCCTGGGTAGAACCAATCAACCCCGCAACCTGCGTGAACAATCCAGCACTGAACAAGTCCTGTGCCACGCGATATGGCGGCTACACAGCCTCGCCGAATTGCACTCCTGAGGCCCCCTCTGCCGCCAATAGCTGGATAGGTCGCGAATGTGCCAACGCCAGCCAGGGTACTTGTACCCCAGCCGCGGGCACCGAGAACAACCCATTACCAACGAGCGGCGCGATTGCGCTGGGCAGCTGTGTTGCACAAGGTGCCGATGCGGCCAACGGCTGTATCCAAATCTCGTGTAACACCAGTGCTTCAGGCCCCACCAAGGTTGCGACCTGCACGCCCAGCAACGGCACGGTAGCGCCCTACCTCCAAACTACCTGCGTTCCAGCCAACGAGCCGAGAACACCGGTACAAACCTGCTCGGGCGGCGCTGCCAACATGAGCAATTGCGGACCCTACGTCGTCTACAAGGACATGCCATACGGGTCTTGCGAAAGCGGATTATCCAGCCTGCCCGGAGGCGCGACGCCGTCGGCTCCCAATAACTGGACCACCAGCACTTGCACCAAGATGGACGCGAGTACCGCTGGCGGTTTGACCTATTTGCAGACCCCCGAAGCATTTGCGTTATGTCAGGCTGAAGCAGGCACCAATGCCAGCGGTGTCAAGACCACATGCACTCAGGACACCACCACCGTCAACGTTCCGCAAGGTCAGCTGTGCATCAATGGCTACGATCCATTGACGAACAAGGTGACCAACTGCGCCGGCAT
>CALMCS010000335.1 GCA_937862875.1 uncultured Comamonadaceae bacterium | reverse complement strand
GCACCTGCAATTGAATCCCTGCGGCTGGACTCTCAGGCGCACCGGCCAATTTGGCTAAACGAGAAAGCTTACGGTTGTCGATGTGTACTGCTCGGCCTGAAGTGGTTGCCAAAAGCGGTTCGACATAGAGAGCTTGGGGCGGCTCACGAAATCCCCCCTGAGCCGCGCAGATTCTCTGAAATTTTTCCCACGCGCGGCCACTGCTGATCGTCTCATGAGCCAACCGAAGTCCCTCCCCTTCTTTGGCGACGCCGCCAAGCTCAAGCACCGCGCCCGCCACCAACGCCACGCGGTCACATAGGTCTTGCGGCGCATCCGCCTCGTTGCGCAACACGGCCAACACGTCGCGCGCCTCCAACGCCGGGCCGATACCTCTTCCGACAGGTTGATTCCCGTCTGTAAACAGGCAACGCAATACAAGGCCAAATGACGCGGCGACTTCTGAAAGGTGATGCGCAAGGTGCTCGGCAGTTTCCCGGCTGCGGACTTTTGCGGTTGGCCCAACCGGAATATCGATCACGATGTGGGTCGCCCCTGCCGCAATCTTCTTGGATAACACCGAGGCAATCAGTTGTCCTTGGGTGTCAATATCCAGTTCACGCTCAATACGCACGAAGATGTCGTCCGCAGGGCTCAGGTGCATCGCGCCGCCCCACGCCACGCATCCACCCTCTTTCTCCACGACCTTTCTGAGCGTATCCAGGTCCAGGTCTACAGGAGCCAGCGTTTCCATGGTGTCCGCCGTGCCAGCGGGAGAGGTGATGGCGCGTGATGAGGTCTTGGGCATCACCAATCCATTGGCTGCGGCGATGGCAACCACCAACGGCGTGGTGCGATTTCCCGGTAATCCGCCCACACAATGCTTGTCCACAACAATCTGAGCCTGCCATTGCAGGCGATCTCCGACATCGACCATCGCACGGGTGAGATGGATGGTCTCTTGCATATCCAGAGGCAGTACCGCCGTTGCGGTCAGGAAGGCCGAAAGTGCGACATCGGTATAGCGACCATCGACCACATCACGGACGATCGCCTGCAACTCCGTCGTTTGCAGTCGGTGGCCGTGAATTCGCGCACGCACGGCCGACAACGATTCGAGCATTGGCGGATGCCGAACCTGCACAAAATCGCCCTCATGGATGTCCAGGGCATCCCAGGCGGCCTCGGACAGAGCGATCTGTCCGGCTTTGAGCAGATCGCTGTCGATTTGGTACAGCAGCGCTTGCACAGTTCGGTCGCCGGCGATGATCAGTACCTGTGACCGCGGTGCCAGCCCTTCGGCACGGCAGACATGGCAGTCGGTCCGCATCAAGACGACGGGTTGATGCTGGGCATGCAGTCGCATGCGCAATGCTTGCAAGGCGGGTGTCTGGGGCGTGATGCGGGCACTCACAGGGCGAACTCCTGGTTTTGCATGGGCACCGATGCGTGCCAATTGAGTTCGCGCTGGATACGTTCGCGCAGCGCCTCAGAGGCATCAGATTCACCGTGAACAATGAACACTCTTTCCGGCGCCTTGGTAAAGCCGCGCAGCCATCGCATCAGCTCATCGCTGTCGGCATGAGCCGACAACATCGCAAGCTCGGCGACCTCTGCCTTGATCGGCATCCAGCGTCCATGGATCTTGACTTCGCGAGCGCCCTCAAGCAGCTTGCGCCCGCGCGTACCTGCTGCTTGGAATCCAGAGAACAGCAGCGTGTTCTGATGGCTACCGCCAAACGCTTCTATGTGATGCAGCACGCGGCCGCCGGTGGCCATGCCGCTGGCGGAAATAATCACCTTGGGGTATCGATTCGCCGATAGCGCCTTGGACTCTTCAACGTCGCGCACGTATGTGACTTCTGAGAATGCCGTCTCGAAATCGTGTTGAGCGAGCTTGTGGTCGTCGGCATGGCGGTGCAGCAGCGCAGTTGCGCTGGTGGCCATGGGACTGTCCAGATAGACGGGCACGTTGCGGAGCCGACCGCGCTGTCGCAACAGCCATAGGTCATAGATCAACGACTGCGCGCGTCCTACGGCAAAAGCGGGAATCACTACGGTGCCTCCGCGGCGAGTCGTACGCTCGATGATGTCGCCTAGCGCTTCGACGGCATCGGAACGGTCATGATGACGATTGCCATAGGTGGACTCGATGATGATGTAGTCCGCTTCCGTGACGGGTTCAGGATCAGGCATGACCGCATCGTCATAGCGGCCCAGGTCGCCGGAGAACACCAAACGCTTGCCGCC
>CALMCS010000334.1 GCA_937862875.1 uncultured Comamonadaceae bacterium | reverse complement strand
AGAACTTGCCCTACGACTTCGTCGAGAAGAAGGCATCTCAGCGCGAGTCGGGCTTGAGTATGGCGTACATCGCCATCAGCAAGGTGTCCGACCAAATCCAGAATCGCGTTTTCAACAGGCCGCTGGCGCACAAGGCCAAGCTCGAACTTGTGAAGAGCCGCCTGTCGAGCGTGCAAACCCAGTAGGCATGGTCATGAAGAGAATTCTTCTGGCGACGCTCGCCACGATGATCGGCCTTCAAGCAACGCCTGCTCTGGCTGAGAACTACGAGGTGAACCTGACCCGCAAGGGCAGCAACGTTTACAAGATCGACGGCAAGGACATCATCATCCAGACGCGCTATTGCTACGTCTACGCCTATTCGGAGGAGGCGATCTTCAAGACGTCCGGCTACGGCGGCGAGGTCATCTTCTTCGACAGCAAGGACAAGTGCGACGTGAAAGCAGTCTTTGGCCTGTCGAAGCAGAAACCGGGCAAATACGTGGTGACGGTCAGCCGTGAGGACGATGACTGGTATGAGGTCTTCGGAACGAACTCGTACATCAAAACGTCGAGCTGCCTGTCCCTCGCTCTTGGCGAGGAGGGCTACCTGACGATCTCGCCCTCCGGTTTTGGCAGGCTGCGCTTCAAGGACGGCGACGACTGCATGGTCGAAGGCGTTTACACCAAGCTGCGGCTTTGAAATGAGGGTCAGAGGCCGTGGCTGACGATAAGCAGAACGGAAACGCCAAAGGCTTCTCCGGTCTTTCGACACTCATCTCGGATGTCGAAGACAACCGTCCTGCCAGCAAACCCGCGCCCCAAGTCGCCCCGTCGCAGAGCACTTCACCGCCGCCAGAACCTCCGCCCGCGCGAGCCGAGGAAGCCCCGGTCGCATCCGCCGCGCCTCAGCCGCCCAAGGGAAAGAGCGACAGCTCTTCCGATGTGACCACCGGCAAGTGGATGGTCGGCATCGGATTGGGCATTGGACTGCTGCTCATCCTCTTCGTCAACGCGAGCAAGAACAAATCCACCCGTTCGATGGAAACCGCGGTTGCGCCAGCACTCACCACGGCTGTCCCCGCCTATCAGCCGCCAACTCCCGCGCCGGCGACGCCGAGGCAGCAGCCTGCCCAAGAGGCCGTCATCCAGCGAAGCGCGGCCACGGAATCGGTGGAAGTGCTCGGCCAACAGATTATGTTCTCGAATCCAATCGGCTATTGCACGCCGGGCAGATCGCCGCGCGAAGTTGAGTTGATGGACTTGGCGAGGCGTTCCATGGGCGAAGGCTCACGCCTTGTGCATGCGGCAGTCCGTTGCACGGAACTGGAGGACTATCGCCAGGGGCGCAGAGACATGCTGAATCACTGGCTGCAAATCCAGCTTCTCGGCCCGAAGGGGAATTTCCAGCGAATCGAGATACCACGAGAGGCATTCCTGTCTGGCCTTTCCAAGTCGGGTCCACGGGTGAACGCCGCCGAACTCAATCAGCGGCTGAAGACGTCGTTCGAGAACAGCGACATCAGCCTGTCCGACATGAAGTTCGAGCCGGTTGGACGGGATGGAAACGCGGTCTATTTTTCCATGCGCATGAACATGAGCGTTGAGGAAACCAGCCGACCGGTCACGGGGATCAGCGGGATC
>CALMCS010000333.1 GCA_937862875.1 uncultured Comamonadaceae bacterium | reverse complement strand
CAAGCAGCGGTACCTTGGTCGCGATCCTGTCGATCGCACAGGCAACCGCAGCACCGGGCCTGCCAGCCCTCGCCGCACGCCACATCGACCGCCGCCCCTGGATTGCCTTCACACTGCTGTGCCAAATCATCGGCTTCGCAGTGCTGGTCTGGATGCCCGATGTCGCCCCGGTGTTGAACGCCATCGTGCTCGGTGTGGGCCTCGGCGGCTGCTTCGCGCTCATGATGGTGGTGGCGCTCGACCACCTTGCCTCACCCGCACAGGCTGGGGCGCTCAACGCGTTGATGCAGGGCGGAGGATTCATCCTCGCCGCCACGGCACCTTGGATCGTCGCGCAGTTGCATGAGTTCACCGGCAACTTTGAGTCGGGTTGGCTCTACCACCTGTGTGCTGTGTGTGTCGTGTGCGTGCTGGTCGCCCGCCTCGCGCCTGCGCGTTACGCGCAGGCAATGCAGATGGAGCGAGCCAGCTAATTTCGGTGCACTGCTACCACACCAGCCAAGATAAACACCATGCCCAGCAAAGCCAAAGCGGGCATGGCGTTACCCAGGACCAAAAAATCCAGCGCCACGGTAACCCCGGGAACCAGATAGAACAGGCTGGTAACGTTCACCAGATTGCCGCGCTGAATCAGCCGATAGAGCAGTAGCTGCGCCACGACGGACACCACCACGCCAAGCATGATTACCGGCAACCAGAAGCCCGTGGTCATCTCCCACCGCATGGGTTGCACTTGCGCGAACAGCAGACAAACGGACACCGTCACGGCGTATTGCAGCGGCAATACCTCCAGCGGCGATTGCTTGATGCGCTTTTGCAGCAGCGCTCCAGTAGTGATGCACGCGAGCGCAGCTAAGGCGAAGAGCAGGCCGGCCACGTTGAAGCTGGTGCTGAGCAGGCTTTGCCACACCACCATCACCAAGCCGCCGAGCGCCAACAACAAACCACCCAATCGCTGAGGCGTGATGCCGCGCGGCTCCAGCAGCAACAAGGTCAGCACCGGTTGCACGCCGAGCACCGCCGCCAGCATGCCGGGCGTGATGCCTTTGGACATGGACTCGAAATAGCACACGGAGTAACCCGCCACCATCACCAGCCCCGCAGCAGCCACTAATCTACGTGTGCCTCTTTGCGGCAACCATTGGCCTCGTTTCAGGCCTATCAGCAGCACCAGCAAAAAGGCAATGCCGTAACGCGCGAGCAAGACCGCCGACGCCGAGCCGTGATCGAGCGCCCAACGTGTGACGATCGCGCCGCAGCCCCACAGCAATACAAAAGCGCTCATGGCACCCATACCCGCCCAAGCCCCTAGCCGTTGGGCGAGCGAATCGAATTTCAAAATAATAGACATGGAATTTCTCACCTGCAATCAATATGGATACGACAGGTCACGTCTGAGCACGCGCGCGTGCATATGGAGCAAGCACTAAGGCTTGCGCACTTTTTCAAGAATTAAAAAGAAAAAAGACGTGACCGGAATTTCAATCCGCGACGACCCGAATGCCGGGAGGCGGATTGTTGGCGCGCGCGCGGCGAGGCGGCGGCGCAGCCACAGTCATTGCAGGTGGAGGTGCATTCAAAATGCCGTTCAGCACGCACGCGTTCGCAGCCGCCAAGAACTGGCCGTCGCTGGATTCGTATGTGTAGGTGTCGTGCTGAGACATTCGCTCAGTCTACTGCGATTGCGCTTTGCGTGCAGATCAGTAAGAACCCGAATCGACGGCATCGCTTTTTGCGTGCGGCTGCATCACCAGCATGGTGTCGGCCATGGTGCGGGCCTCGGCTTCGTGGTGGGTGACGAGTACGGCCGTCTGGCCGGCGGCGTGCAAGATGTCACGCACTTCCACCGTCAAGCGCTCGCGCGTGGCGGCGTCCAGATTGGAGAACGGCTCGTCCAGCAGCAGCAGCGCGGGCGATGGTGCCAGTGCGCGGGCCAGGGCCACGCGTTGTTGCTGGCCGCCGGAGAGTTCGTGCGGGTACTTGCTGCCTGCATCTTTGAGGCCGACCAGCGCGAGCAATTCGTCGCAGCGTGCCTGCTGCGCGGCACGCGGCAAGCGGCGCAGGCCAAACACCACGTTTTGTGCGGCGGTGAGATGCGGGAACAGGCCGTATTCCTGGAACATCATGCCGACGCGGCGTTGCTCGGGTGGCAGGTGAATTTGAGAGGATGACAACACCACCTCGCCGAGCGCGATCTCGCCTGCCTGCACCGGCTCAAAGCCTGCAATGGCGCGCAGCACCGAGGTTTTGCCGCAGCCCGAGGGGCCCAGCAAACTGGCGATCGACCCCGCCTCCACCTCCAGGTGAAAGTCCTGCACCGCGATCTGTGGCCCGCGCGGGGTGTCGTACGAAAGGGTCAGGTGGTGGATGCGCAGTGCTGCCGTCATGAAGGTCGTTCCACAAGTGTTCAGGAGTTGTCGGGAGCGGGTTGGCGAGCTGGAGGGCTCAACTGCGTTCGCGCCAACAGCACCACGGGGATCAGGCCTGCGAGCACGATGCCGAGCGCGGCAATCGCGCCTTCTTCATAGGTTCCGCGTGCCGCCTCAGCGTAGAGCCAAGTCGCTAGGGTATCGAAGTTGGCCGGGCGCAAAAGCAAGGTGGCGGGCAGCTCTTTCATGGCGTCGACAAACACCAGCAGCGCGCTGGTGGCCAGGGCCGGTTTCAGCAGCGGCAGATGCACGCGCCAGAGGGTGCCGACTGTCGTCTCGCCCAGCAGGCGCGAGGCTTGCTCCAGCGTGGCGGGAATGCGTTGCAGGCCGGCTTCTACGCCGCCTACGGGGATCACCAGGAAACGGATCGTGCAGGCGACCACCAACACCACGCCCAAGCCCATCAGCGGCAAACCGGGCAAGCCGAAAAGCTGTGCCAAGCCCGCGTCGATTGCCAATGCGGGAGTCAACAGGCCAATGGCGAGCACCGTGCCCGGAATGGCATAGCCCAAGGTCGCGACGCGTGCTTGCCAGCGCGACGGTGTTCTGGTGCTGACGCCGTTGCGCGTGGCCCAGGCGATGATCAAACCGCAAATCACCGTGAGCACCGTCACGCCCAAGGCAAGCGTCAACGTGTTGCCCAAGCTGGTCCACAGGCCGGAAGAAATCCCCTGCCCCAAGCGCAGTCGCTTGATGGTTTCCCAGACCAGATAGGCCGCGGGCGCAACAAAGCCGATCAGCACCGGCAGCGCGGTGGCGACGGTAGCCAGCCATGCCGCAGCGCCGTGCAGACGCTCGGGTTGAATCGCACGCATGCGCTGCGCCGAGGCGAATCGTTGGTGCTGGCGACCGCGCCGCTCAAGCCATACCAGGGCGATCACCGCCATCAGCATGGAACAGGCAATCTGCGCCGCGCCCGCCAAGTCGGAGCGCGTGATCCAGGTCGTGTAGACCGATACGGTCAGCGTGTTGATGCCCAGAAACTCCGAGGCACCGATGTCGTTCAGTGTCTCCAGCAGCGCCAGGCTTAGTCCCACCGCCAGCGCGGGTCGCGCCATCGGCAAGGCGACTCGCCAGAATGCGCCAAAGCGGGTTTCACCCAAGCTGCGCGCCGCTTCCATGAGGTGTGCGGGCTGTGTGATGAACATGGCTCTTGCCGTCATGTACACGTAGGGATACAGCACAAAGCCCAAAACGAAGATCGCGCCGCCCATGGAGCGCAGATCGGGTAAGCGCCATTCGCGGGGGCTGCTGTAGCCCAGCATCCAGCGGAATGCCCCTTGCACCGGGCCGATCGGATGCATCAAATCGAGGTAGGCAAACGCCACGATGTAAGCCGGCATGGCCAGCGGCAGCAGCAAGGCCCAATGCAGGAGCTTGCGCCCCGGAAAATCAAAGGCACTGACCAGCCAGGCGCAGCCCGTGCCCACGATCAGCACCACCAGCCCCACGCCCAGCAACAGCAGGCCGGTATTGACGGCCGCATCGGGCAATACGTAGCGCAGCAGGTGCTGCCAGTG
>CALMCS010000332.1 GCA_937862875.1 uncultured Comamonadaceae bacterium | reverse complement strand
CTATCTGTCCGAGATGTATTCGGTGGACGTCTCGCCCGACCTGATCAGCAGCGTTACCGACGCCGTGATGAGCGAGGTAACGGCCTGGCAGACCCGTCCACTGGAGTCGATGTACCCGGTCGTCTTCTTCGATGCGCTGCGGGTCAAGATCCGCGAGGACGCGGTGGTGCGCTCCAAGGCCGTGTACCTGGCCCTGGGTGTGCTGAGCGACGGTAGCCGCGACATCCTCGGCATCTGGATCGAGAACACTGAGGGCGCCAAGTTCTGGATGAAAGTGTTCAACGACCTGAAGACCCGCGGGGTGCAGGACATCTTGATCGCCGTCACCGACGGACTCAAGGGCATGCCAGAGGCGCTGGGCACGGTGTTCCCGGCCACGACGCTGCAGACCTGCATCGTGCACCTGATCCGCAACAGCCTGGACTTTGCCAGTTGGAAGGATCGCAAAGCGCTGGCGGCTGCCATCAAGCCGATCTACACGGCGGTGAATGCCGAGGCCGCTGAGAGCGAACTGCACGCGTTTGAGGCCGGGCCCTGGGGGCAGAGGTTCCCCACCGTTGTGGGTGCCTGGCGCAGGGCGTGGGACAGGGTCATCCCGTTCTTCGCCTTCCCGCCCGAGGTGAGGCGCGTGATCTACACGACCAACGCGATTGAGAGCGTGAATGCGAGGCTGCGCAAGATCATCAAGACGCGTGGACACTTCCCCAGTGATGACGCTGCCACCAAGCTGATCTGGCTGGCGCTGCGCAATATCACCGAGGACTGGGGGCGGGCGGCCAACAACTGGAAATCAGCGATGAACCAGTTTGCAATACTGTACGAAGACCGATTCACACTGCACAGCTATGGGGGTGTGAAATGACAGGGGTTGAACCCTGGGTACTGGGCTCAACCGGGGGGCCTCCGGCGGCCTGGCAGGGGCCTGAATCAAAATAGAATTTACTCAGCAGATAATTTCTGAAACCGCCTCACACACAGAAATCCTGACACTCCCTTTCCCAGCGCGTACTAATCCCCCGGCTGCCCGCTTTCATGTCAGCTCACCCGCGGCTTCGAGTCAACTTGCTCTCTGACGACCAACGGCAGGATCTCATCGCGCAGGGCATTGACGTCGCCCTGCGTTTCGGCGTGCTTGAAGACTCCTCCGCGGTAGCGCGCAGGATCCACTCCTGGCCACGTGTTGCCGCTGCCTCTCCCGGCTTTCTCTCGACGGTCGGACGTCCGGAGTGTCCTGCTGACCTCGCAAACTTCCACGTGCTCGCAGGTCCGTCTGGCAGTGGATCTGGCGTGACACTGCGCAAAGGAAGCCAAATTTCGTCCGTCAAGGTTGATAGCCGTTTGATGGTCTCCACAAACGAAGGCTGCATCGCCGCAGCGGTTGCGGGCATGGGCATTGTTATCACCAGCTCCTTTAGTTGTGCTCAGGAGCTTTCCAAGGGGGCGTTGGTGCGCGTTCTGGAAGAGTGGGACTTGGGTGATATCGAATTGAATGCAGTCTACGCCGTGGGTCGTCAAGCGAAGCCTTCGGCGCGGGCCCTGACTGAGTTCATCATTTCAGAGGTCGCGCGAGACCCTCCGGATCTTCTGCTCAGCTTAGAGAAACCCTACGCGACGCCCAGTGGAGCTTGAAAGCCAATGACCGGAGTCGACTGGCCTCCTTAAACGGGCTTCGTCATGTACCCCATCCATGGCCAATACGTCAAAGCGAAAACGACCAGCAGCGCCGTGGCCACCAATGTGATGGCGAAACCGGTGCGAATGAAGTCACGCGCTTCGAACGTGCCGGTGCCGTAGGCAATCATGTTTTGCGGTGCGTTAACTGGAAGAATGAATCCAAAGCTCACGACGAACTGCAACAACATCGTCATCCCGATCACGTTGATGCCTGGCGTCTGGACGGCCAGTAGCACGCTCATGATGATGGGAATCATCGTCGAGGCGAGTGCCGTGGCGCTCGCAAAGCCGAGGTGAATCACGATCAGAAACAGGGATAAAAGCATGAGGATGGCGAAGGCGCTAGCCTGTTGCAAGCCCAGGTTCTGCACAATCAGGTTGGCAAGCCATCCGGCCGCATTGGTTCTCAGCAATGCGGTTCCCACGCTAATGCCCACCGCGAACAGCACCACCGTGCCCCAGGGAAAGCCGCTCTGAGACTCCTTCCAGTCCATCACCCCCAAGCGAGGCAGCAGCATCAAGGCGATTGCGGCTATGGTGGTCGACGACGTATCGAATTCGTGCAGAACTTTTTCGGTCGCCCAAAAGCCCAGCAGGACTATCACGATCGCAAGGAGTTTCCACTCCCTCGAAGTCGACTTCCCGATCGCGCTCAGCTGCTCCCGTATTGTCGCCTGCCCGCCCTCAATCTCCTTCATCTCCGGTTTCATCATGCGGGTCATGATGAAATAGACCGCGATGCTCATCAATGCGGAGAAGGGCGCCCCGGCGATAAACCACTCCATCCATGTGATGGTGGCCTGGAATTGCTTTTCGATGAAGCCGACGGCCACCAGGTTTTGTGCCGCCGCGGTCTTGATGCCAATGTTCCAGACGCTGGCTGTCTGCGCGGCCGCTATTACCAGTAGCCCTGCGAACCGGCTGCGCTTTTCCACCTTAAAGGCAATGATGAAGCCCATCATGATGGGCACCAGGCACGCCACGCGCGCCGTTGTACTCGGAACGATGAACGACAGCAAGAAGCCCACGACCATTGCACCGATCACGATGTGGTTGGTGCGGGCATCGACTTTGGAAAGCACTAACAGCGCGATGCGCCGGTCAAGCCCCGTGGCCGTCATGGCGGCGGCGATGAAGCACGCTGCGGCGACCAACGCCACGGCACTGTTTGAGAAGCCGGAAAGTGCCAGGCCCAACGCCGCACCAGTTCCCATGTCACCACTGGTCGGCCTCGCGGCATCGGGGACCGCCCCAAGAAGGAAGATCATCAGTGCGCCGACTACCACGGCGCTCACGGCATAGTCGAGCGCCTCAGTCATCCAGACGATCACCGCGAAGGCCAGTACCGCCAGCATGACCTGGCCGGCGGGTGGCAGCCCTGGCGCAGCCGGCATCCATAGCACGGCCGACAAAGCGGCGGCGGCGAGGACAAGGCCCGTCGTCTTGATGAAGTGCCGTTTCGATGAGGGCGGCAGGGGCATGACCTGGGTCGCGAGGGGAACGGCATTCAATGGCTGATTCATGAAATTTTCCTTGAGCGCTCTGGCGATGAGCGTTTACTTCCCTGCAAGTTGGCGCCTCGGCATCGTGGCGCCATTCAGCGCAGCTCCAGTTGCTTGCGCAACCGTGCCACTTCTTCAATTAAGTCCGCCGTAAGGGCCGCCAGTTGTGGATCTGCATCAAAGCAGCTTTCCAATTGCGCAACCCGCCGGGCGCGAACCAATGTGACGCTGTCGAAGCGCCATCCGTCAGACTGCACGTGGACCTGCAGCACGCCCGCCTCAACCCGCTTTTGCAGCCAAAGCACTTCTACGCCGCAAGCCCGCGCGGCCTCCTCAACTGAAAACGCAGCGGCTCCTAGCACTTCTGCATCATGTATGGGTCTCATATTTGCGCTCCTGTGGCCGTCCGCGCATCAAATTCGGGAAATGCCTGCGCCAAAGCCGAGTACGCGGCGCGCTGTCCGTCTGTGACGGCAGCCGGTAAGGCGATTTCCAGCACTAGGTAGAGGTCGCCTGGCTCGGATGCGGGGATGCCGCGGCCCTTCAGGCGCAGCTTTTTGCCAGACGTCCATCCGCCAGGCACGGTTACCTCCACAGCATCGTCCGCCGGCATTCGCACCGGTACCGACGCTCCAAGCGCGGCTTCCCACGGAGACAGTGATAGTCGACCGTACACGTCTTTACCATCGGCGCGCCACTGTTTATTCGCGCGGATCGCCACTTCCAAGAGTAGGTCGCCCGGTGGGCCGCCGTTGACACCAGGGCCGCCTTGGCCGGCCAACCGGATGTGCTGACCTTCCCGTACACCCTTGGGAATCCGAACTTCTAATTGTCGTGGCTCGCGTCTCAGTTGGCCTTGATCGTCATAACGCATTTCCTCCAGCGCCAGCGTGCGCTGCGCGCCGAGATAGGTGTCCAGCAGTTCGAGTTCGATGCGTGCGTGTCGGTGCTCACCCGGGATCGGTCCTTCAGGGGGACGCGCTCCGCGACTGCGCGTGCGGGTGGCTCGCCCGAACATCTCCTCAAAGAAATCACTGTGCTGCGCGGCTCCACCAGTAGATGTGAAGTCAAATCCTTGTTGCCAATCCGGTGGAGGCCGGAATTCGCGACCGCTTTGCGGCTGCTCCGAAAGCTTATCGTAGGCGGCGCGTTTTTCTGGGTCAGATAGAACCGCGTTGGCCTCGTTCACCTCCGCCATGCGTGCCGACGCATCTGATTCCTTGCTGACGTCGGGGTGGAACCTGCGCGCAAGCTTGCGATACGCCTTTTTTACTTCTTCTGGCGTAGCTGTCTTTTCAACCTCGAGCGTCTTGTAGTAGTTCTTGAACTCCAAATCTCGGCTCCTCGGTCATCGGTGGGACTCAGCGAGAGTCGAATCCACGCTTGGTGTCGAAAAAAAGCGGGTTTTCGCTCTCCATTGCCCGGTCTTGTGCCTCACTGAGCACCCGCCCCATTGCCACAGATGGCCGACGCTTCGAGAACAATCCTTGCTGCCACACCGAAACTGACGGAGCTTCATCAACTTCGGAACATCAGGAGAAGCCCCATCTCGTGGTCTGAGACGGCTAGGGCACTGTACGGCGCTGGGCGCGTCTGATAGTCCGAAATACGTCTCCTTTCGTCGCCGCATGGCCCGTGGTCCACAGGGTTCCCAGCGGAAAGCCATTCTGGGCACTACATTGGGGCCACAGCGACGTAAACGGGGGTCACAAATGCAGCCTGTGGAATGGGACGCGATAGTGGTGGGCTCACGTCCAAGTCGGCCTTGCCGTCTCAGCGCGTCCGGCGCGAGCGGGCCAGTGCGTGGCACAGATCGAACGTCACGCCTTGGGACGCCTGAGTTAACACTAGGTGTACACGGAGCGTTGGCGCGCAAGGGCCTTGGCGTGCCCGAAAGTGGACTAACCTCGATCCGCTTTCGGTTTTGTGATTTTTGCACGGCAGGTCGCGGCTGGTTCGACCCGCGATGTCTTCGCATCAGCAGATCGACGCGTTGCGCGTCGATTTGGAGGTGAAGATGCGCTCGGTTGGGTCAGTCGCCATGCTCAGAGTGATGGAGGAAGCAGTCTCCGGCGACCGTGCGACAAAGGCATTACACGCACCCAGCCGCGCACCAGGTTTCTCGCTCCCGGACGAGACAAGTCAAACCGTCTCCCTTGCTGAGAGGCTTCGCGATGGGCCTGTGGTCGTGGTTTTTTATCGCGGGGAATGGTGTCCTTGCTGCATACAGGAGTTGGACGCTGTGCAGTGGAATCTTGAGCGCTTCAAGCTGCTTGGTGCATCGGTGCTTGCCGTTTCACCTCAGCTGCCTATTTTCAGCCGCAGGTGCATCCGAAGGCATGGGCTAGATTTCCCCATACTGCACGATGCTGGTGGCCACGTTGCGGCTCAGTTTGGCGTTGACTGGAAAGTCCCAATAGAACTGAGGGAGCTGTATCTTGCTTCAAACGTGAACCTTGAGAAGTTCAATGGTGAAGGTGGATGGGCACTGCCTCTACCTGCGCGCTTCCTCATCGATAGGCAGCGAACAATCGTGTACGCCGAAATCAATGCTGACGATGCTCATCGGATGGACCTGGGTGGCCTTCTCACCGCATTGGATGGTCTGCAGCGACAGGCATCTGGGCCTTAAGCTTCTTCACTTTCCTCGAGGAAATTGGGCATAGATGAGTGCCGAATTTCGAGATCACCTGCAGTGTCTCTCAGCCAATCCCGCGTTTGTTTGCGACATCGTTCACCGACGCCAACACCAACGCCTATGACCTGTCCCGCGTATAGTGATCCGATCGTTTCAACAAAGCATTGGATGTTCAATCATTTCAATACCGTAGCCCCTCTGTCGCTGGCGGCGCATTCACCAATGGCGAGGAGTGCCGACGTTGTCGCCTCCTTCTTCGCCCGAACTGCAGGTTCCCAATCGGTTTCCCAACCAGTCAAAGGCGTCGCATGACCGAATCGGTGCTTTTGACCACGACACGGCTCACCACCTTCGACGGTGATCGTGTGTTGACCGGCGCAACCGGTTTTTTCTTCGAGCGTGAGGGGCGGCTGTTCCTGGTGACCAGCCGGCACGTGTTCGTTGACACACCGACTAAACATTTTCCAAACCGCATAGAAGTCGAAGTTCACACCGATGGCGTGAACCTCACGGGTGTCTACGTACTTTCATTGTGGCTGTATGCGGATGGTAAGAGCCAGTGGAGGCAAGGTGGGGATTCGGGTGGTGAAATCGATGTGGCGGCGATCGAAATTCCACGTTCCGCGCTGCCTTCGCCCGCGGCGTTCGTGGCGTTCCGGCCGGAACATCTGCAACGTTCGCTCGATGAGGTGGAGGTTGGCTCGGCGCTGTTGATAGTTGGTTTCCCGCTCGGGTTTCATGACGTCATCCACCACCTGCCGGTAGTCCGGCACGCGGTAATTTCATCGGCGTTCGGCGTACGGTTTCAAGGCCAGGGGTTCTTTCTGACCGACGCGCGCACGCACCGTGGCACCAGCGGCGCGGCCGTGGTGATGCGCGACCCGGAAGTCGATCCGCGCCTTCCGTGGAGGCTGTTGGGGGTGCATTCCTCGCGCTTGGACATGGGTACGCGCGATCTCAAGCTCGACGAGTCCTTGGGGCTGAATTGCGCTTGGTATGCCGACATCCTGCTGACGCTGACGGCGCCTTTGGCTGTTCCGGCAACGGATGGCATCGCCGGGTCGCCTTGACCGCAAAGGACCCGTATCGCGTAGACAGAATACGGCGCGCGCGGAGCATTTCAGGTCCGAGCGCACTGCTGCACATGCCGCCCGCCCACCATGGTCGTGTTCGAAAACCGCTTGATGTTAGCTCTGGTTTGTGTGCTGGAGTAATTTGTGTGGCGACTGGCTGCAGCGTATCGGTTCACCACCGCGCACTACGAGCTGGAAAGCAACCTTAGACGCGCGCCATCGCTCTAGGTACGTTTTTGCGCTTTCAACGAAGCCAGGGCAGGCCCAGCTTCAGCATGGCAACGAAGGCAGAATCGGACGCACGGAGTGTTTATTAAGACGCGACAGCGTTTTGTCGCCCCGGCCTTCAGTTCAAATGAGGAACAATCAAAAGATGTCGCCTATGCAACGGCATTGCGTCGCTTCCAGCGGCACAGGTTAAAGGATTCCATGACGAACGATCAAGTCCTCCTCAATGCCCCGCAGTTGCGAGTGCCACAGTGGATCGACGGGCACGGTAACGCGAGCCGTCCACTCGAGCTGGTCGATCTCGGAGACGGGTTCAAGGTGATTTTTTGCTTCCAGCATAGGTGCCCAGGTTGTCACAGCCACGGATTTCCGACCCTCAAAGCGCTGGTTGACGTCCTGTCGGGTCTGGGCTTCGGGTTCGTGGCCGTGCAAACCGTGTTCGAGGCTGCAGAGATAAACACATTCGCTCGTTTGCGCGAGACGCAGCAGCGCTACGGGTTGGCGATTCCGTTCGGCCACGACCCGGCCGTGGACCGCTACCCGAGCCTGATGACGGATTTTGAGACGCGCGGCACGCCGTGGTTCATCGTTCTCGACCCTCTGGGGGAGGTCATTCACAGCGACTTTCGCCTCGATGCCGAAAGCCTGTTGCGGACCTTCGGTGGTGCCGACGAACTGGTTCAGGTCACGTGACGCCGCCTGTCGAATACCCCAGAACCTGGAGCATGAAATGCAAGCCAATGTGACCGGCCGAAACGATCAGACCGCCGACCCGGCATCGCCAGCAGCGCTGGACATGCCGTTTGACAACAGCTACGCACGTGATCTCAAGGGCATGTATGCGAGATCGAGCCCGGCAGGTTCGCCAGCGCCTCGACTGCTGCGGCTGAACCGCGACCTGGCTGAAGAGCTCGACCTGGACGCCGACGTAATGTCCTCGGCCGCCGGGATCGCCGTGCTCGCCGGCAATGCCGTGCCAGCTCAGGCGCAGCCGTTAGCGCAGGCCTATGCCGGGCACCAATTCGGCAGCTTCTCGCCGCAACTCGGCGATGGCCGTGCCCTGTTGATGGGCGAACTTGTCGACCGCCATGGCCAGCGCCGTGACATCGCCCTGAAGGGATCGGGCCGAACCCCATTTTCGCGTCGCGGTGACGGCAATGCCGCACTTGGACCCGTGCTGCGGGAGTACCTGATGGGCGAGGCCATGCACGTCCTAGGCATCCCGACCACACGCGCGCTGGCCGCGGTGGCCACCGGTGCGACCGTGCAGCGCGAGCGGCTCCTCCCTGGCGCAATCCTTACGCGTGTGGCCGCCAGTCACTTGCGTGTAGGCACCTTCGAGTACATCGCGGCCAGAGACGACGAAGTCCTG
>CALMCS010000331.1 GCA_937862875.1 uncultured Comamonadaceae bacterium | reverse complement strand
CTGGTCAACGTGTCGTTGTCTTTTTGTTCTTGTTCTTCAGTCTTCGTCGAGATCAAGACTCAGTGGCTCGTTGGGCACATTGTCCACGTCGAAATGCATGAAGGCGATCAAGCACTGAATGCCAATGATGATGGGCAAAGCGGCCAGCATCACCGTGCCGCTGGAGGCAGGGAGATTCTTCTGGTTGCTCATGATCCAGTGCAGCAGTCCGAACAGCGTGCCGCCCAGCACCAGAGCGGCGCCGACCAAACTGTAGATCGTACCGACGTTGAAGTCCCGAATCAGGTAGTTATAGGCGTAACGGCGACCCAGGCGTGAGAGGTGCTTGCGCAGAAACTCCGGCAACACCTTGCCGATCTTGAGATTCGACTCTTCATCGGCATAGACCGAATCCATGGGCACGTCTTTCACCACCGCACGAATCGTGTAGAGGCGAAACAGCATGTCGGTCTCAAAGAAATAGCGGCTCTCCAGCTTGTCGAGCGGCAGTTCTTTCAGCACCTTGGTGCGCACGGCGGTGTACCCGTTGGTCGGGTCCATGATGTTCCAGTAGCCGCAGCTGACCTTGGTGAGAAACGACAGAACGGCGTTTCCGAACAAGCGCATGGGGGGCATTCCCTGAACGGATTCCGGGCGATAGAAACGGCTGCCCTTGGTGTAGTCCGCGCGCTTTCGCAGCAACGGACGCACAAACTGCGGCAACAGCGCCGGATTCATCTGCCCATCGCCGTCGATCTTGACCACGATGTCCATGTCTTCGGCAATGGCGGCCTTGTAGGCGGTCACGATCGCTCCGCCCACGCCCCGATTCTCGGGGTTGTAAAGCACGCTCACGCGGGGGTCGGTGTTGTGCTCTTCGATGAACTTGCCACTCGCGTCAGGGCATGCATCGTCCACGGCATAGATGCGGCAGACGTCGGGCCCGATGGCCGCGATCACGCCCATCACATGTTGAGTAACTTTGTAGCAGGGGATGGCAACGGCGATCTTCATGCGTGGATTGTCCTTCATCATCATCGTCGACATCACATTACGCGCGCGCAGCGATGCTGATACCCACCAGAATGCAGGCGCCGCCGATGATGGTGGGCAGCTTGATGGGGTTGCCCAGGAACAGCCATTCAAGGCAAGGCACGATCAGGAAGGCCAGGCCCATGAAGGGATAGGCCAGTTGCAGCGACACATTGCGCAGCACCCACACCCACGCCAGCGTAGTGATGCCATAGAGCGCGAAGGCCGAAATCAGCCACGGGTTGAGGATCCAGCCTTGTATTGACGATGCGTCGGGCATCGCCATGGCGGCTTTCTTGAATAGCAGCTGTCCGAGCGAGATACCAATAACGCACAGG
>CALMCS010000330.1 GCA_937862875.1 uncultured Comamonadaceae bacterium | reverse complement strand
CCGCGCGGCAGCGCCATGATGCATTCATGCACATTGGCGGCGCGCGCGGCGTCTTCGATCTCCTGCGGAGTGGCCGACTGCTTGCCCAGCGCAATGTTGTCGCGCACGCTGGCGTGAATCAGGCGCACTTCCTGCAGCACAAAACCGATGTGGCGATAGAGCTCAGTCGTTTCGATGTGGCGCAAATCGGCGCCGCCCAGCGTGATACGTCCTTGGGTCGGGTCGAAAAACCGCAGCAGTAGACGCACCAGGGTGGACTTGCCTGCGCCCGACGGACCAACGATGGCCGTCACGGTACCGATCTCGAGCGTGAAGTCGATGTCGGTCAGCACCTGGTGATCCGCACCATAGGCGTAGCCGACATTGTCGAAGCGGACCTCATAACCGGCGGGACGCTGCAGGTTCGCTGACTCGGGCGATGCCAGCACGGGCGTGTCGAGCAACGCCAGTACGCGCTGCGCGGCACCGGCTGAGCTTTGCAGATCGTGCAGGAGTGTGTGCAGCAGCAGCATCGGTGCGCAAATTCCGGGCGCTACCAATGCGAAGGGCAGCACATCGACCGCGTCGATCCAACCCATGCGGGTGAACCACGTGCCAAACGCCAACACCACGCCCAGCACCGTCACCGGCGCAATCAAGGCGTGCGCGTGTGCCATGGACGCCACCAAAGGCCGCGTGAATTGAGTGAATGCCTCGGCGAAGCCATCGACGGCTTCGCGATAACCACCATGCGCTTTGCCCGACGTACCAAACGCCTTGACCACCGGAATGCCGCCCACAAACTCCACCGTGGAGCTATTGATGCGCCCAAGTCGCGTGATGAAGTCCTGCATGTTCGAGCCACTGGCTTTCATGGCCCGCTTCAGGAACAGAAAGAAGCCCGGAAACGGCAGCAGCGCGACGATGGCCATGCGCCAATCCAGCGCAAACAGGTACACCACCGAGATGGCGATCGCCCCACAGGCGCGTCCCACGGCGGTATAGAAATGCGCGGTGAGGCTGTGCAGGGTGGAGATGTCGTCCTGCATCGCCTGCTTGACCTCGCCAGACGCTCGACTGGTGAACCAGCCCAGCGGCACCTGTCCCAGTCTTTTGGCGGTTGCCAGGCGGAGGCCATGCGTGAGCTGGTTGTCGGCCAGATGGGCTACCAGCTCACCCGAAAAAAGCAGCCCCATGCCCACAAACAAGCAGGCCACACTGGCCAACGCAACCGGCCAGATTGGAGCACCGTTGTTGGCGGGCCCCAATGCCAGCTGGGCGATGTGAGCAATGCCTGCAAGCGGCACCAACGTCAACATCGTGCCGGTAGCCGCCAGAACAGCGGCAATGGCCAATCGCCCGCGAATGGGATGGAGCACCTGGGCCAACGGACCCGGGGTTTTGGCAGCGACCGCAGCCGCGTCTGGAGCACTCATGGCAATGGAAAAGGCAACAACAAGAACATCAGAAAACGGCCTGGCGAACACGATCAGAGAAGGGAGAAGGCAGTCGCAGGGCGCAATCTAAACAAGAAACGAAATGAAAACGAGAATTAGTTGCATGATAGTAAACTAATTCGAGGAAGTAAATCGAACGACCCGCGTCGAACTAAGGAGATGCGTGACAATGGCCAGCACCCACAGAGAAGAAATCAACAAACAAACATGCCTCATGAAAAACCGCCAGTTGCACGCGGGCGCCCGCCCACCATCACCAGAGAGCGGATTGCCGATGCCGGTATCGAGATTGGCCTGCCGAGCATCACGTTCACCGGGGTTGCTGCGGCACTGGGCGTCAGTCACATGGCGCTGTACAAACATGTCCCGAGCCTCGCCGCGCTCAAACATTTGGTCGCCGAAGCGATCTTCAGTCGCTGGCAGCTCCCACAGGCCTGCAGCGACAAACGCGGTGGTTTGAAGGAATACCTCGTCGTTTTCACCACATCGGCGCGAGAGTTCGTGAAGAAACACCCGGGCGTGACGCCGTATGTGATCCGAAGGTTGGCCGCGACACAGCCGATGCTGGACAAAATCGGGGCGCACCAAGCGCATATCGCCGAGGCCTATGGCATCACCAAAGACCAATCACGCTGGCTGCTTGCGACGGTGACCTTCTTCTGCATCGCCGCCGCAGACACGGTCTATTCGGCTGCCGATCTGGAGCCCGTCATCGAGTCCACTCCCGGCGCTGAGCTGGCCGAGATGGAGGCGGAGTTTATTGAGGGAGTTGAGGCGCTGATCGTTGGCGCGCTGGCGAAGTTGGCCCAGCAGGGGGCCAACTTGTCCTGATGATCAGAAAGACATAAAAAGAAACAACGCAGGCTTTACCGCCGCGCTGCGTTCATTCCGCCGATTTTTGCTCAAGCAACGCCGCCGCATCGTGCGCGTTCATGGCCTTGGCACAACCCAGAGCGGTGTTGCCCTGTTGATCCCGCGCATCGAGATGCGCGCCATGCGCAAGCAACAGCTCGATGATGTCCACGCGATTGAACAAGGCAGCAAACATCAGCGGCGTACGCCCGTCGGGAGACGGGCTTTCCACGTTTGCACCGTGCTCCAGCAGCAGCGCCGCCATGTCGGTATCGCCCTTGAATGCCACACCGGCCAGCGGCGTTTGGCCACGCAGATTGGACAACTGCGCATCCGCACCGCGCTGCAGCAGTAAGCGCGCAGCATCTGCGTGACCGTGGTAACTGGCCAGCATCAGCAAACTGTCGCCCTTGCTGTTGCACATGTCCAGCGGCAGACCGTTGTCCAGCCACAAAGCCAGACTCGCCGCGTCACCGTTGCGCGCCGCGTCGAAGACCTTTTCGGCGAAGGCGAGGGTGGCATCGTCGAGAGAGTGGGGCGTGGAATCGGACATCGATGGGTTCGCAAAAAATGAAGGCGGCGGGGTGGCGGCGCGGCGGGTGCTTGGGGCACCGCTGCCATTAGAGCATTTGCGTCGCCACTTTGTGACGCAGTTCCACTTGCCGATTGGCCTCGTTCACAAACACGAGTTGCGGCTGATGGGCGGCGACCTCGTTTTCATGCACCTGCGCAAAGGCGGCGATGATCAGTAGATCGCCGACGCTGGCGCGGCGCGCGGCGGAGCCATTCACCGAAATCATGCCGCTGCCGCGCTCGCCCTTGATGGCGTAAGTGACGAAGCGCTCGCCGTTGTCGATGTTCCAGATGTGGACTTGCTCGTTTTCGGAGATGTTGGCGGCATCCAATAGATCTTCGTCGATCGCGCAAGAGCCTTCGTAGTGCAGTTCGCACTGCGTGGTTTTGACGCGGTGGATCTTGGATTTGAGCATGGTGCGGAACATGGTGGTGGTCGCTTTCTGTGTTGCGGAGTGGAGAAGTCTTCGCCGCTCCAGTGCAGAGCCACAGCGAAATCCGGCGCAGAGTGTAGCCAGCGATGGCGCCATTTGTCCTCGGTCGATTTTTAGACCGACTGGTAATTTATGCGCACCCAGACTGCAAGCACTCAATCCAGACTCTGCACATACCCGCGAGGGCTGACACCGAAGTGGCTGCGAAAGTCGCGCGAGAAATGAGCTCCGTCGCTGTATCCGCAATCCATGGCGACCTGGGTGATGCTGCGTTGCTTGCCCTGGAGAAGCCAGCGCCCGTATTCCAGGCGCAGGCGTCGATAGAAGGCCATGGGTGTCTCGCCGAGCGCAGCTTGGAAGGCGCGCTCCAACTGACGGCCGCTGAC
>CALMCS010000329.1 GCA_937862875.1 uncultured Comamonadaceae bacterium | reverse complement strand
TCGGCTCCACCGCCGAGCAGTACGCCAAGGAAGCCTTCGAGCGCTACGGTGCCGACGCGGTCACGCTCTCGCCCTTCATGGGCTTCGACTCGGTCGAGCCCTACCTCGAGTACTACGGCAAGGGCGCGTTCCTGCTGTGCCGCACCTCCAACCCCGGTGGCAACGACCTGCAGGCCCAGCGTCTGGCGAGCGTCGAAGGCCAGCCGCTGATGTATGAACATGTCGCCCAGCTCGCGCAGGGTCCGTGGAACAAGAATGGCCAGCTCGGCCTGGTCGTCGGTGCCACCTACCCGGCAGAAATCGAGCGCGTGCGCGAGATTGCACCCACCTTGCCCCTGCTGATTCCCGGCGTCGGCGCACAGGGCGGAGACGCGGTCGCCACCGTGCGCGCCGGTCTGCGTGCCAACGGCATGATCGCGGTGAATTCGTCGCGTGCGATTCTGTACGCATCGTCTGGTGATGACTTCGCCGCCGCCGCGCGCGAAGCCGCACTGACCACACGCGCCACGCTCAACGCCGCGCGCGTCTGACCTAGTAGTCGAAGTAGAAAACGCAAAAGAAGCGAAGAGAGAAAGAAATCCAGCCATGCAACTCAAATGGCTGGAGGACTTCATCGTGCTGGCGCAGGAGCGCAGCTTCACCCGCGCGGCCGAGCTGCGCCACGTCACCCACCCGGCCTTTGGTCGCCGCATTCGCGCGCTCGAGGCCTGGGCCGGTACCCCGCTCGTCGAACATGGCGGCGGCAGCCCACTGAAACTCACGCCCGCAGGCGACGCATTCCTGGAAACCGCCGAGCAGCTCACGCGCACCCTGACCCAATCGCGCGAAGAACTCCAGGCCCTCGCCGGTCGCCACGCCCGCTCCGTCACCCTTGCCACCGGCCGCACCCTCGCGCGCACCGTGGTGGCTGACTGGCTGATGCGCGTGCGCGCCATGCTGAGCGGCGGAGAGCTGCACATCATGACCAGCTCGCTCGCCGAGACCGTGCAGGCCCTGCAGCAGGGCGATGCCGATTTCGCCGTGCTGTTCCACCATCCCGCACTCGTCGTGCCACTCGATGCGCGGCAGTACACCCATGTCACGCTCGCATCCGATCGGCTGGTGCCGCTGTCGCAGGCCCTGTCGTCCGGCGAGCCGCGCTATGCGTTCAACGAGCAAGTGCCCACGCCCTACGTCGCCTACGAACGCAGTCTGGCGCTCGGCCGGCTGGTCGAAGACCACCTCGCACACCACCCCGCCGCGCCCAAGCTGCGCCGGCTGATGGAGTGCGACTCGCCCGATGCGCACCACGAATACGTGCTCAAGGGCCTCGGCATGTCGTGGCTGCCGTGGTCGCTGGCGCACGAAGATGTCAAAGCCGGACGCCTCGCGCGCGCCGGCGACAAGCGCATGGACATCCGCTTCGATGTGCGCGTCTACCGTCCCAAGCGCAAGCTCACCCCCTTTGCAGAAGCCATGTGGTCGCAACTCGCCAGCCGCGAGTGAAGAGAACAGAACAGAACAGAACAGAAGAGCAGCGGAGATCGAACGGCCGTTGGCGGGTGACAGTGTTGGCAGCTCTCTTCGCCCACGACATTTGACCAAAACAGCACCGCCTCGTGCCGTTTAAGCACCACAGACAACTCAGCGCATCCGCAAAATCCGTTTCACACCACCACGAAACGAAACCATCACCATGCGCCACACCCCACGCCCCCACTTTCAACGTCGCGCAGCCGTTCTTGCCTGCGGTCTGTCGCTGCTGACGACCGCCGCCTTCCCCGCATTCGCCGAAGATTCCGCCGCCTACCCCACCAAACCCATCACCATCGTCGTCGGCTACCCACCGGGCGGCAGCACCGACCTGATGGGTCGCCTGGTCGGCATGGAGCTCTCCAACCGCCTCGGCCAACCCGTGGTGATCGAAAACCTGGGCGGCGCAGGCGGCACGATCGGCGCACAGAAAGTCGCCAACGCAGCGCCCGATGGCTACACCCTGCTGGTCGGCGCGAACAACGAACTGGCGATTGCCAAGCTCGTCACCAAGAACGTCAAGTACAGCATCAGCAACTTCACCCCCATCGGCCTGATCGGCTCGCAACCGATGGTGCTGGTCGCATCCCCCAAATCCGGCGTGCACACGGCCAACGAGTTCACGCAGCTGGTGAAGAAGAATCCGGGCAAGTTCAGCTACGGCAGCTCCGGCGTCGGCACCGCGCTGCATCTGGCCGGCGAGATGGTCAAGGAACAGGGCGGCCTGTTCATGACCCACATCCCCTACCGCGGCGTGGCACCGCTCACCAACGACCTGATCGGCAACAACCTGGAATTCGCCGTGTTCGTGCTTTCGAGCGGCCTCCCGCACATCAAGGCCGGCAAGGTGATCGCCCTCGGCACCACCGAAGCCAAGCGCGCACAGGCCACACCGGACATTCCGGCGCTCGCCGAATTCCCGCAGTTCAAGAACGTCGACATCTCCTCCTGGTTCGCGCTCATGGCCCCCGCCAACCTGCCCGACCCCATCGCCGCCAAGCTCAAGAAGGCCCTCAACGACACCCTGCAGTCGCCCGACTTCCGCCAAAAAATGGCCGCCGCAGGCTCGGGCGTCGCATCGCCCGATGTCAACATGGGCAAGTTCCTGAACAGCGAAATCGCCAAGTACACCAAGATCGTCCAGTTCGCGAAAATCGAGGAATGAAGCACACCATGACCGCATCTGCCACCCTGCCATTCGAACTCCCCGCCCCCGACATCGGCCCGTGGCGCGCAGGCAATACCGGCGTCGAAGGCGTCTGGCATTTCGACTCGGGCAAGCCGGGCCGCCACGTGCTGATCAGCGCACTCATCCACGGCAACGAACTGTGCGGCGCATGGGCGCTCAAGGGCTTGCTGGAAGCCGGTGTGCGCCCCGACCACGGCACGCTCACGCTGGCGTTCTGCAACATCGCAGCCTTCGACCGATTTGATCCCGCCAACCACGACGCATCACGCTTCGTCGATCAAGACCTGAACCGCCAATGGAGCGACGACCGCATCGACGCGGCCGACACGGCAGAGCGCCGCCGCGCCGCGCAACTGCGACCGTTCATTCAAAAGGCGGACTGGGTGCTCGACCTGCACTCCATGCACGAGCCCAGCGCGCCGCTGTCGCTCACCGGCGTGCAGCCACGCAACCTGCAGCTCGCGCAACAGATGCGTGCGCCCGAACACATCGTGATCGACGCAGGCCACAAAGACGGCACCCGCATGCGCGACTACGGCCGCTTCGGCCAGCCTGACGAACAGGCGGGCGACTCACGCACGCTGCTCATCGAATGCGGCTTCCACGGCGACCCCCAAAGCCGCACAGTGGCGCAAGACATGTGCGCACGCTTTCTGGAAGCGGCAGGCACCGTGGCAAGCGCCACGCTGCAAACCCAATTGCCAGGCTGGAAACAAGCCGATGCCCCGCGCCAATGGGCGCTGGAAGTGACCGGCCCAGTCGTGGCAAAGAGCGAGCGCTTCACCTTCACAGAACCCTTCACAGGATTGGAAGTGATCGCCAAGGCAGGCACCGTCATCGGCGACAACGACGGCGAGCCAGTCACCACGCCCTACGACGACTGCGTGCTGGTAATGCCCTCCACCCGCCAGGCCCGCGCGGGCGTGACGGTGGTGCGCTTTGCGCGCAGGCGCCTGGTCTCGTCAAACGAGTAATCAATC
>CALMCS010000328.1 GCA_937862875.1 uncultured Comamonadaceae bacterium | reverse complement strand
GCGCTCAGTGCGCCTTTTCCCAGTTCGGTCCAAAGCCCACTTCCGCGAGCAACGGCACCTTGAGATCGGCCACTTCGGCCATCAAACGGGGCACTTCGGTGCGCACCCATTCGATCTCCGATTCGGGCAGTTCGAACACCAGTTCGTCGTGCACCTGCATGATCATCAGGATGCCCGGTTTCTTGACGTCGAGTTCCTTTTGTACCGCAATCATCGCCTTCTTGATGAGGTCGGCGGCCGTGCCCTGCATGGGCGCGTTGATCGCTGCGCGTTCTGCGCCGGCTCGGCGGGGGCCGTTGGGCGAGTTGATTTCCGGCAGGTACAGGCGACGGCCGAAGACCGTTTCCACATAGCCCTGGGCCTTGGCCTGCAGCTTGGTTTCGTCCATGTACTGCTTCACGCCGGGATAGCGCTGGAAATACTTGTCGATGTAGGCCGCCGCCGCCTTGGTTTCGATGCCGAGGTTCTTGGCCAGGCCAAAGCTGCTCATGCCGTAGATGAGGCCGAAGTTGATCACCTTGGCGTAGCGACGCTGCTCGCTCGAGACCTGATCGATGGTGACGCCGAACACTTCGGCCGCGGTGGCCTTGTGCACGTCGACGCCGTCCTTGAAGGCACGCAGCAGCGACTCGTCGCCGCTGATGTGGGCCATGATGCGCAGCTCGATCTGGCTGTAATCGGCGCTGGCGATCACGCGGCCCTGTGGCGCGACGAAGGCCTCGCGCACGCGGCGGCCTTCCGCCGTGCGCACGGGGATGTTCTGCAGATTGGGGTCGTTGCTCGACAGACGCCCGGTCACCGCCACGGCCTGTGCGTAGTGCGTGTGCACGCGGCCATTCTTGGGATCGGCCAGCAGCGCGAGCTTGTCGGTGTAGGTGCCCTTGAGCTTGCTGAGGCTGCGGTGCTCCAGCAACTTGGCCGGCAGCGGATAGTCTTCGGCGAGCTTTTCCAGCACTTCTTCATCGGTGGAGCGTGCGCCGGTGGCGGTCTTCTTCACCACGGGCATGCCGAGCTTGTCGAAGAAGATTTCGCCGAGCTGTTTCGGGCTGGCCAGATTGAAGGGCTGGCCCGCGATTTCGTAGGCTTCGGTTTCGAGCTGCAGGATGCGCTGGCCGAGGTCGTGGCTTTGTTTGGCCAGCTCCACGGCGTCGATCAGCACTCCGTTGCGTTCGATGCGGAACAGCACTTCGCTGGTCTGCATTTCCAGCTCGTAGATCTCGCGCAGCTTCTCGTTGGCTTCGAGCTGTGGCCACAGCACGGTGTGCACATCGAGCGTCTGGTCGGAGTCTTCGCACGAATACGCGGCGGCTTTGTCCACCGGCACCTGCGAGAACGGAATCTGCTTGGCACCCTTGCCGCACAGGTCTTCATAGGTGATGCCGCTGCGGCCCGTGTGGCGATCGGCGAGGCTCGACAAGCCGTGCGGCTTGTGCACTTCGAGCACATAGCTTTCCAACATGGTGTCGTGCTCGTAGCCCTGCACGTTCACGCCGTGGTTGGCGAACACATGGCGGTCGTACTTGACGTGCTGGCCGAGCTTCTTCTGCGATGCGTCTTCGAGCCAGGGCTTGAGCTTGCCCAGCACCAGGTCGATCGACAATTGCTCGGGAGCGTCCGGGCCGTCGTGCGCCACGGGCACATAGGCCGCCTGGCCCACTTCCACGCTGAAGCTGATGCCGACGATGCGCGCCTGCTGCTCGTCAAGCGAGGTGGTTTCGGTATCGATGGCGGTGAGCGGGGCCGCGCTGATCTTCTCGATCCAGCGGTCGAGCTCGGGTTCGGTGAGCAAGGTTTCGTAGACCACCTCGCGCTGCTGCGCAGCCACGGCGATCTCGGTGGTGGCCACATCCTCGGCACCGAACAGGTCGTTCTGCGAGCTGTCTGCCTTGGCTTCTGACTTGGGCTTGCCTGCGGATTTCTCGGCTGCTGCAGCGCCTGCACCCACCGCGCGCGCCAACCCCTTGAAGCCGTACTTTTCATAGAACGGCAACAAGCCCGCACTGTCGGGCTCGTTCAGCGTGACCGAATCGAGTGCGGGCAAACCGCTCACGTAGTCGTCCAGCGCGCAATCGGTTTTCATGGTCACGAGCTGACGGCTCAGGGCCAGTTGGCCGCTGGCGATCGCGTCACGCAGATTCTGTCCGGCCACGCCCTTGATGTCGGCGGCGTTCTCGACCAGCTTGTCGAGTGTGCCGTATTCCAGCAACCACTTGGAGGCGGTCTTCGGGCCCACCTTGGTGACGCCGGGCACGTTGTCCACGGTGTCGCCGACGAGGGCCTGAAAGTCGACCATCAGATTCGGCGGCACGCCGAACTCGGAGGTCACGCCGGCCACGTCGCGCTTCTTGCCGTTCATGGTGTCGATGATGGTGATGCGGTCGTTCACCAGTTGCGACAAGTCCTTGTCGCCGCTGGAGACGATCACGTCGATCCCCTGCTCGGCCGCGATGTGGGCGAGCGTGGCGATCACGTCATCGGCCTCGACGCCGGGAACCGCCACCACTTTCCAGCCCAGCAGCTTCACCACTTCATGGATCGGCTCGATCTGCGAGCGCAGGTCGTCCGGCATGGGGGCACGCTGGGCTTTGTATTCGGTATAGATCTCGTCGCGGAAGGTCGGGCCGCTGGTGTCGAACACGCAGACGGCGTAGTCGGCGGTGACGTCCTTGCGCAGCGCCTGCATCATATTGATCATGCCGCGAATCGCGCCGGTGGCCGCACTGCCCGGGTCACCGGGAATGGCGCGCAGGTCGGGCATGGCATGGAAGGCGCGGTAGAGGTAGCTGGAGCCGTCTACCAGCACCAGGGTCTTGGAATTACTCATAGCGCACATTGTGCCGCGCCCGGGAAAGGCAAAACTGTGCTTTGGGTATGGTTTTGCAATCGAGGGTGCCTCCGACTCACGCGCCTCGTGCAGAAAAGTGAGCGAATGGCGGCCGACTATCAAAACCTGCTCCAATAAATCCACGCCATGACGATTGGGTCAATGTCATGGAAATTCAACAAAAAATAGATTGGACAATGGGATTGTTGATTTTCTAGGATGCCCGACTACACCAATAAAAGGGAGACAGTCGTGCCACAGGACATCCTTCATCTGAGCCGCCAATGGAGCGACGAATTCGTCGCCGTGCGGCATGACATTCATCAACATCCAGAACTGTCGTTCGAGGAAGACCGCACCGCCGATCTGGTGGCCGAGCGCCTCACGGCCTGGGGTTACCGCGTCGAGCGCGGCTTGGGCGGCACCGGCGTGGTGGCGCAACTGCGGGTCGGCAACGGACCCCAATCCATCGGCCTTCGCGCCGACATGGACGCCCTGCCGATCCACGAGGCGACCGGCCTCCCTTACACCAGCGTGCACGCCGGAACCATGCATGCCTGCGGGCATGACGGCCATACCGCCATGCTGCTGGGCGCGGCGCGCATGCTGGCGCAGCGGCGTCAATTCAATGGCACGCTGAACCTGATTTTTCAGCCCGCCGAGGAATATGGAACGGCGGACAGCGGCGCGGCGCGCATGCTGGACGATGGCTTGCTCGAGCGCTTTCCGTGCGACGCGGTCTTTGCGATGCACAACATGCCGGGCATGCCGCAAGGCCACCTGGTGTTTCGCGAGGGGCCGATGATGGCGTCGAGCGACAAGGTGTTGATCACGCTGCGCGGCATCGGCGGACATGGCGCCATGCCGCACGGGACGGCCGATCCGGTGGTGGCGGCTTCGAGTGTGGTCATGGCCCTGCAGACCGTGGTGTCGCGCAACGTGGACCCACGGCAGACGGCGGTGGTGACGGTGGGCGTGCTGTCGGCCGGAACGGCCAACAACGTGATTCCCGATTCCGCGTATCTTGAGTTGTCGGTGCGTGCCTTGCAGCCCGAGGTGCGCGCCTTGCTGCAGAGCCGCATTCAGGACTTGGTACACGCACAGGCGCAGAGTTTGGGCTGCACCGCGCACATCGATTATCAAAGCGGCTACCCCGCACTCGTCAACACGCTGGCCGAGACGCAACTGGCCCGCGACGTGGCCGTGGCACTGGTCGGGCAGGAACGCGTGGTGATGCAGGGCCCGGCGCTCACCGGCAGCGAAGACTTTGCCTTCATGCTGCAGCAGCGCCCGGGGAGTTATCTGCTGATCGGCAATGGCGACGGCGACGATGCGGGGGCCTGCATGGTTCACAACCCGGGCTACGACTTCAACGACGCCAACCTTTCGCTCGGCGCGGCCTACTGGACGCATCTGGTGGAGCGCTATCTCGACGCCGCCCGGGGAGATCAGGCATGAACAGCACACCGATCAATCCTGCGATCAACCCAACGATCAGCGCCGCGATCCACCCCGCCACTTCGGCAACCCCTCACAAGCCCCAAACTCAAGCACAGGATTCCAACAAGGTCAGCAAACGGGCGATTGCCGCCGCCGTGGCCGGCAATGCGCTCGAGTACTACGACTTCATCGTCTACGCGTTCTTTGCCGTGTACATCGGCAAGGCCTTCTTCCCGTCGACCAGCGAATACGGCAGCTTGCTCGCATCGGTCGCCACCTTTGGGGTCGGCTTCCTGTTTCG
>CALMCS010000327.1 GCA_937862875.1 uncultured Comamonadaceae bacterium | reverse complement strand
TACCCAGCGAACGACCGAAGGTGTCGCGGGCTTCGACAATGCGCGCCTCGATCAGAACCTGGCGAACAGGCACATCCAGATTCAACAGCAGTTGACGCACTTCCTCCAGCTTGCTTGGGGTGTCCGTCACAAACAATTGGTTGGTACGGGGTTCTGCAATCGCGTTGCCACGAGCCGTCAGGAAACGATTGTTCGATCCGCTGGCACCGCCACCGCCGCCACCGCCACTGCTGGAGGTCAGTTGAGCCAGCATGTCAGCAGCCTTGGCGTAGTTCAACTGATAGGCCTGAGTCCGCAGCGGCTCCAGCTTCTCGATGGCCAACGCGGCTTCGAAATCTTTCTTCGTACGCTCGTCGATTTCATCCTTGGGAGCAATCCACAGAACCGTACCCGACTTGCGCATTCCCAAGCCCTTGGCGTCCATGATGATCTGCAATGCCTGATCCCACGGCACATCCTTCAGTCGCAGAGTCAGGGAACCGGTGACGGTGTCCGAGGTGACGATGTTGAAGTTCGTGAAGTCGGCAATCACCTGAAGCAGCGAGCGCACTTCAATGTTCTGGAAATTCAGTGACAGCTTTTCACCGGTGAAGCCTGGGCCTTGCGACAACTTGTTCAGGTCCACCTTCTTCTGGCGAACTTCGATCACGAATTGGTTGTCGCTCTGGTAGGCGCTGTGCGTCCAGTCGCCCACCGAATCGATGACCATCTTGACGCGTTCACCATCTTGCGAGGTGTTGATCATCTGCACGGGCGTGCCGAAATCAGACACGTCGAGTCGGCGGCGCAGGCCCTCGGGCAGGGACGAACGCATGAACTCCACGGTCAGCGATTTGTTCTGCTGCTTGATGTCCACGCCCACCTGGTTGTTTGTCAGGCTGACAACGATGCGGCCCGCGCCATCGCTGCCGCGGCGGAAGTCGATGTCCTTGAGCGGCACGGAGTCGCGGTTGTGGTCTTCGGCGAATTTGGTTGCCACGGGTGCTGGGACCGAGGCATTTCCACCAACGGCACCCAGAATCACCAACAGGCTGTTGCCTTGAATCTCGGCCGAATAGGTCGTGGCCTGCTTCAAGTTGATCACCACGCGGGTACGCGAGGCGCCTTGGGCAATGTTCGCCGACTTGAGATTGCCCTGGTTGATTTCGACGGTGTTCTTTCCAGAACCGTTCGAAACGCCAGGAAAGTCCAGCGCAATGCGGGCCGGCGTCTGCACGACAAAGCCCGCAGGAATTTCCGTCAATGGCTCGGACAGATCAATGCGGATCACTTCGGCCCCGCTTTGAGTGAAGCCCGAGACGGACTGAATCATCCCTCCCGCTTGCGCCAGTGTGGAGCCAAGCATTGCGATCAGCGCAACGCCTGCGGTCCACAGCTGCTTTCGAAGATTATTTTTTTTACTGATCATTTTCTTACCTCTGGACCTTCCTGCAGGTCAAGCGTTGTCGGGCGTTCGATCCAGTCACCGGTGGAGTCCTGAGCAATCTCTCTCAACTGAAGATTGGTTTCCGAAATCTTGGTGACAAGACCGTAGTTTTGCCCCAGGTGATTTCCGACTCGAACTTGATACAGCAGTTTGTCCACCTTCACCAGCGCGATGGGCACACCATTCTTGTTCATGCTGCCCACCATCTTGATGGCATCCAGCGGGTATGCCTCGAGCGGCTCTTTGCGACGCGCCAGCTCCGGAGAGATCAGCGCGGTATTGGCCGACGAATTGTTGGAGTCGCGTTTGAGCGCCTGCGTCAAGCGCAGCGCTGCAAATGGGTCTTCCGTGTTGCCAGCGACATAGGCCGCTGGAACGAATTGCTTGGGCTCATCGATGGGTGCGATCTTCGGCTTGATCGTCGTCCGCAACTCGGCCATCCAGGTGCGCAACTCGGTTTCGTCATCCGACGTACAGCCCGACAACGCCACCAAGCCCAGCATGAGAAATAGTACAGATGCTCGCTGCTTCATCACTTTTTCTTCCTCGCAGCATCTGTGACCTTCTTTTGTTCCTGAATCTCTTCCTGATCCAGATAACGGAAGGTTTTTGCGGTTGCATCCATCGCCAAAATACCGCCACCGTCCTTGGAAGACAGTGGACTGATGGACAGGTTATTCAACGTCACAATGCGCGACAAATTGGCAATGTCAGCGGCAAAGGATCCGATATCCGGATAGTTGCCCGTGACCCGCACTGTGATCGGCAGCTCCGCGTAGTAATCCTTCACCACGACCTGTCCTGGCTTGAAGACTTCAAACTGAAGACTGCGGCCCAGACCGGCCTGGTTGATGTCGGACAGCAACGCAGACATCTCCGCCTTGCTGGGCAGTTGCTTCTCGAGCTGCAGCACATACTGCTGAACCTGCTCGCGCTGCTTTTTCAATGCCTCGAGACTGACGGCCTTGGTCAATTTAGTCGTGTATTCGCCGCGCAAGGTGACTTCTTGAGCTTGCGCTGCTTTCAACTGATCTTCATAGTCCTGCAGCCAGAAATACCAGGCTCCGCCCAGTACCAGGGCGGTAATGAAGACGCACAGCAGAATCTTTGGCAATACCGGCCAAACGGATGGATCTTTCGGGTCCAGATTCGAAAACTGCCGTTGCAGATTGAATTGGACCTGAGAAAAATCGACCTTCGGGGTGCGTTTAGTTGCCATTGGTCGCCCCCGTTTTCCGCAATGCCGCCTGCGCCTTTTGCGCCTTGCCTTCGGCATCGGCCTCTTTCTTCAAGTCAGAGCTGCGCATGAGCTGGAACCGCATCTTGAAAGACGCAACCCGGCGGACATCCTTCGGCGTGACCGTGGCATTCGCAGCGACAATTTCCAGCAACTCTGGCTTGGAGAACCATTGCGTATTCCCGGAAATATTGCGCAGCAGTTCGGCCACTCGCTCGTTGGACTGGGCCATGCCTTGCATTTCCACGACCTGATTGACCTGTTTGACGCCCGTGATGTAGACGCCATCCGGCAATTGAGCGATCAGCTCGTTCAACAGATGCACGGGCAAATTGCGATCGGCCTGCAAGTCTTCAACGGCCTTTTGACGGGCGCGCAAAGCGGTAATTTCGCTCTCGATGGAGGCGATTTCCTTGATTTGTTCGTCCAGGGCCTTGATTTCCCGCTGAAGGAACG
>CALMCS010000326.1 GCA_937862875.1 uncultured Comamonadaceae bacterium | reverse complement strand
GACCACACCGGCCTTCGTGTATCTGGTGCCGGTGGTGATGCTGTTCGGTATTGGCAATGTGCCGGGCGTGATCGTGACGATCGTGTTCGCGCTGCCACCGCTGATTCGCCTGACCAACCTGGGCATTCGCCAGGTGCGCCCCGATCTGGTCGAAGCCAGTCGCGCTTACGGTGCCTCGCCGATGCAGTTGCTCTGGAAGGTGCAGTTGCCCCTCGCCATGCCGTCGATCATGGCCGGTATCAACCAGGCGTTGATGCTGTCGCTGTCGATGGTGGTGATCGCCTCCATGATCGCCGTGGGCGGTCTGGGTCAGATGGTGCTGCGCGGCATTGGCCGTCTGGACATGGGTCTGGCCACCGTCGGCGGACTGGGCATCGTGCTGCTCGCCATCGTGCTGGATCGACTCACACAGGCCATGGGTGAGCCCAAGCGTGGTGGTGTGCACTGGTGGCACACGGGCCCAGCTGGGTTTGTGATTCGCATGCTCAAGAGCAAGCCCAAGGCTGCTCCCGTCGCGCCGCAATCCACCACGGATCTGCGCGCCAAGGTCGGCAAGTCCGCCGCCTGATTTCGTTTGCGGCAAGGCTTCCACGGAAGCCTTGCCCTGCCCTTCTTTCCATTCCCTTCACCCTCTCCCTCTCGCGTCTATTTCGCGAGGGAATCTGCCAGAGAAATAGCGGCCGCGCAAAGCCGTGCTCCCCAAATCATAAGGAGAAAAGAGATGACCTTCGCCACCCCCACACAACCCTTCAACCGCCTCGCACGCGCCGCCGTAGTCACGGCCACGTTGGCGTTTGCAAGCGCCGCCGCATGGTCCGCCGACCTGCCCGGCAAGGGCATCAAAGTGCAGCCGCTCAAGAGCTCGATCGCGGAAGAAACCTTCCAGACGCTGCTGGTGATGAAGGGCCTCGAAAAGCTCGGATACGACGTGCAGTCGATCAAGGAAGTGGAATATCCCACCGCCCATATCGCTCTCGCCAACGGTGACGCCACCTTCATGGCCGATCACTGGAATCCGCTGCATGCCGACTATTTCAAGAACGCGGGTGGTGACGCCAAGCTGTATCGCAAGGGCATCTTCTCGGCCAACGCGGCGCAGGGTTATCTGATCGACAAGAAGACCGCCGACGCGTACAAGATCACCAACATCGGCCAGCTCAAGGATCCCAAAATCGCCGCGTTGTTCGACACCGATGGTGATGGCAAGGCCGATCTGACGGGTTGCACCCCGGGCTGGGGTTGCGAGGCGATGATCGAGCATCAGCTCACCGCCTACCACCTGCGCGACACGGTCACGCACAAGCAAGGCACCTACTCCGCGTTGATCGCCGACACCATCACGCGCTACAAGGCCGGCAAGCCGATTTTCTACTACACATGGACGCCATACTGGGTGAGCAACACGCTCAAGCCCGGCAAGGACGTGATGTGGCTTGAAGTGCCGTTCTCTGCGCTGCCCGGCGAGCAGTCCGGCACCGAAACCAAGCTGGCCAACGGCAAGAACTACGGCTTCGTTGCGAACAACCAGCAGATCGTTGCCAACAAGACCTGGGCGGACAAGAACCCCGCAGCCGCCAAGCTGTTCGAGATCATCAAGCTGCCGGTCGGCGATATCAATGCGCAGAACTACCTGATGAGTCAGGGCCAGAACTCGCAGACCGACATCGAGCGCCACACCAACGCGTGGATCGGCGCACACCAGAAACTGTTCGACGGCTGGATCGATCAGTCCCTGGCCGCGGCAGGCACCAAAAACTGAGTTTCACACTGAGTTTTCAGCGCGCTACGGCGCATGGCGACGCGGGTCCTTGCAACGGACTCGCGTTCGCACTTTTCACATCCAAGGCTACGAAGGAGACACAACAAGGATGAACACAACAATGAACACCCCAAAGAACAATAACGAGAACCACAATAGCAAGAGCCGCCGCCAGATTCTCGGCCGCTTTCTGTGCGCAAGCGCGGTAGCGCTCGGCCTCGGCGCTGGAGCGGCACCCGCACTCGCGGCCGACCCCGCGCTGCCCGGCAAGGGCATCACCGTCACCCCCGTGAAGAGCTCGCTGGCGGAAGAAACCTTCCAGACGCTGCTGGTGATGAAGGCGTTGCAACAGCTGGGCTACAACGTCAAGCCGTATGAAGAGCTGGAGTACCCACTCGCTCACATTGCAGTGGCCAATGGCGATGTCACCTTCATCGCCAATCACTGGAACCCGCACCACTCCGAGTTCTACAAGGCCGCAGGCGGCGACGCCAAGCTCTACCGCAAGGGCGTGTATTCGTCCGGCGCGGCACAGGGCTACATGATCGACAAGAAAACCGCCGATCAATACAAGATCACCCGCATCGACCAGTTGGCCGATCCCAAGCTGGCCAAGCTGTTCGACTCCGACGGTGATGGCAAGGCCAATCTGGTTGGCCCAAGCGCCGGCTGGGGCGGTGAGGCCGTGGTCTGGCACCAGCTCGATACCTTCAAGCTCAAGAACACGGTGAACTACACCCAGGGCAACTACTCTGCGCTGATCGCCGATACGCTGGCGCGCTTCAAGCAGGGCAAGCCCGTGCTGTACTACGCCTGGACTCCGTTCTGGCTCAGCAACGTGCTGCGCCCCGGCAAGGAAGTCGTGTGGCTGGAAGTACCGTTCTCGTCCATGCCCGGCGTGCAGACCGGCACCGACACCAAGATGCCCAACGGCAAGAACTACGGCTTCCCGCTGAACAACGAATACATCGTTGCCAACCGCGTCTGGGCCGAAAAGAACCCCGCGGCCGCGAAGCTGTTCGAACTCATGAACATTCCGATCAACGACATCAGCACGCAAAATCGCTTGATGAACGATGGTCAGAACTCCACGGCCGATGTGGAGCGCCACACCAACGCCTGGATCAAGTCGCACCAGAAGACGTTCGACGGCTGGCTCGAACAGGCCCGCGCCGCTGCGGCGAGCGCCTCGGTCGCCACAAAGTAACCTTAATTGCTACGTAGTGCTAACAAACAGGTGCCGAACCCCGGCACCTGTTTGTTTTTGAGGGCATCACTCGCGTCGAGGCCTTAGCATGTGAGGCTTGCGAGGTTCCGATCTCGCCGCGATGATCACGGATCATTGATCACAGATCCCTCCGGCTCTCAGCCCCCACTCTGAACCCATGCGCCGCCTCTCACTCCAAAGCAAAGCTTTTGTAGCCCTCACCATACTGCTCGCGGTCATGATGGCGCTGTTCATCGGCTTTTCGCGGCTGGGCCTGCAGCGCGGACTCGGGCCCTACGTGGCCGAGATCGAGCTGGGACGCATGGATTGGCTGGCGTATCGGCTGCAAAGCATCTACCAGCAGAACAACAGCTGGAAACCCATCAAGGACTACCCGGCGCTGTGGCGCGCGCTGCGCCGCCCACTCACCAACATTCAGCCCGATCAGCTCGACCTGCGACCCGGCGGCAGTTCGCTGTTCCCCGGAGCCAAGACACCGTTCCTGCAGGACGACCCGCTGGCCCCGCCGCCACCGCCGCCGATCGCCCGGCCCACCGACGGGCTCGCCAAGCGGCTGGGTCTGCTGGACGTCAAGGACAACCTGCTCGCGGGCTCCATGCCTCGCCCCGGCCACGCGCGCACGGCGCTCAAGGACGACCTGGGGCGCACCATCGGTTATCTCGTGATGAACCCGCCCGAGGATCTGGAGCGCGCGGTCGATCGCGCGTTTCTGGAAAAGCAGATCGGCTTTGTCGCGTGGACCGGTGCCGCCGGTTTGCTGCTGGCCCTGCTGCTGTCCGGCTGGCTCGCGCATCGCTGGTTGCGGCCCATTGGTTCGCTGATTGCCGGTGCCAAGAACGTGGCCGCGGGACACCTGCAGACCCGCGTTCCCGAGCAGACCGACAGTGCCGAGTTCTCGCGCCTGATCCACACCTTCAACGACATGGCGACGCAGCTCGACAGCGTGGAGACGTCTCGCCGCCAATGGATCGGCGACATGGCGCACGAGCTGCGCACGCCGCTCGCCGCCATGCGCGCAGAGATCGAAGCCGTGCAGGATGGCATTCGCCAATTCGACGCCCAGACCGCCGAACGCCTGCATCGCCAGACCATGCGGATGATTCAACTGGTCGGCGACCTGCGCGAAAGCGTGGACACCGCCAGCCTTGCGCCCGCGAAGATGGAGCCCACGCAGCCGATGCTGCAATTGAACGAGGCGGTGGTGTCCCTGCAGACCCGCTTCGATCAGGCCAACGTGGCGATTCGCCTGGTGGAGCCGCGCGAATGGGCCAACCCCGCGCAGTCTCCGCGCGTGCTGGGCAACGCGCAGCAACTGCACCGCGTGTTTCTGAATCTGCTGGAAAACAGCCTGCGCTACACCGATGGCGGCGGCCATCTGCAGATCAACGCATCGATCGCCCGCGCAAGCTCCGGGTCGCAGCTGGTGCTCACATTCGACGACACCACGCCCGGTGTGGCCGAACAAGAACTGCCACATCTTTTCGAGCGCCTGTACCGCACCGAGTCCTCCCGCCAACGCGCCCAGGGCGACCTGGGCGGCTCGGGGCTTGGCCTTGCCATCTGTCGCTCGATCGTCCAGGCCCACTCGGGTCTGATCGAGGCGAAACAGTCGTCTTTGGGCGGCCTGCGCATCACGCTCACGCTGCCATTGCTGGAGAAATAAAACACATCATGAACACCAATCCCAAAATTCTGATCGTTGAAGACGAACTGGACATCGCCAATGTGGTGCTCGACTATCTGCGTCACTCCGGCTTCGACGCAGAGCATGTGGCCGACGGCAAGGCCGCACTCGAAAAGCTGCTCGGACCCTCGCCACCCGACCTGACCATTCTGGACGTCATGCTGCCCGGCGTCGACGGCCTCGAAGTGCTGCGCCAGGCACGCCGCGTGGGCGATGCGCCGATCATTCTGCTGACGGCCCGCGTCGAGGAAGTGGATCGCCTGATCGGCCTCGAGCTCGGTGCCGACGACTACATCTGCAAGCCCTTCTCGCCGCGCGAAGTGGTCGCCCGCGTCAAGACCGTGCTGCGCCGCCGCAAGCCCGCCGCTCACAGCGCACCCAGCGACACCGGAGCCCTGCAACTCGACGACAACCTCTCGCAGGTCTCGCTGTACGGCAAACCCGTGCCACTCACCCAGCGCGAATACCGTCTGCTGCAAACGCTGATTCAGCACCGCGACCGAATTCTCTCGCGTGGCCAGATCCTCGAACTGTCCTACGACGAAGATACGCAGGACCTGAACGAGCGCTCGGTGGACAGCCACATCAAGAATCTGCGCAAGAAGCTGCGCACCGCCGATCGCGGCGGCCACGACTGGATTCGCTCCGTCTACGGCGTCGGCTTTGCCTTCGAGCCACCGGGACAAGACGGCCAGGCCCGCGTGGCCAGCCACGAGCTTCTGTAATCAACAAATTAAAAACAGATGTGAAAGAGGGAAAAGGGAAAGGTAAAGGGCGAAATACCACACCGCCCGTCCCTCGATATACGCAGCAATCCCTAAGCGTTTCTCCGAATCAGGCCGACCTTCGGTTTTGGTGGTATTTGCATACATAATTTGCTATTGAATTTGGATAATCCATTTCTTGTCCAAATCCAGACAAATTCGCCCATTTCCCCAAATGGGTGCAAATACCAACAAACAGGGAGACTCAGCGCAACGCCACAGTGGCCTGCGCTGAATGCACAGTCGAGTGACGCAGAACCAAAAAATCAGAGACACCGTCAAGATCACCGGCCTCACGATCCGTGACTGGCTGGGGCCGTATTACACGCTCGGCTGCGTCGTGATGATCAGCATCGGCTTTTGCACCTTCATCGATCCAAGCGGCACGCTGGTCCGCAGTCTCACCGGCTTGCTGCTGTTTGCCACCCTGCTCGCCTGGTCGCTGCACGTCGCCCGCAAGCGCAAGACTCCCGCCGTGGCTCCCGTGGAAGGCGAAAAGCCCGTGCCCATCGGCCCGCAGCTGCATGCGATCCTGTTCACGGTCTCGCTGTTCTTCTGTGCGGGTCTGCTGATCTCGGAATTTGTCATGCACGAGAAGCGGGGCAGTTGGTTCCCCAAAGACGGGACGACGGTGCCTGAGCCTGTTCCAACGCCCACGCCAACGCCGACACCAACGCCGACTCCTGCACCTGAGCCAACACCGGTTCCAGTGCCAGCCCCGGTCCCTGTGCCTGTGCCTGCGCCAACAACCAAGCAACCCACCACCACGACCACACCGGCTCCCGAGGCAGCGCCCGCATCGGAGACGACAACAACGAAAAGCCCGGCGACCGACACCACGCCTGCTCCCCGCAAGAAATCCACGGACCCGGTACCTGAACAAAAGCCTCAGGTGCCGACGCGCCCTCGCGACACCGCTCCAACGTCCACACCTCCAGAGCCGCGCCGCGCGCCCACCGCCGCCACCACGACCAAAAAAACAGAGCCGTCCGGTGATCGCCAACGCTGTGCCAGCCTGGTCGACAAATTCAGTCTCGGCCAAACGCTGAGCGAGGCCGACAAACAATATCTGGAGACTTCATGTCGCTAACATCCTCTTTGCTACTACCTATTTTTTTCTCGCGCCGAGCAGCGACCACCACCGTCTCGCGTGCGGGTCTGGCCGCAAGCGCACTGGCGGCAGCCTTGCTGTTGGGTGGCTGTGTCAGCAATCCACCGGCCGCGCAAACCGGACCGCGTTCGCTGCCGCAAGCGGTGCAGCAATTGGCAGACGATCTGGTCGCGCAGACCAACCCCACGGTGATCGAACGCATGAAGTCGCGCAAGCTGGTGCTCGACCCGTTCATCGACGCCAAGAGCGGCCAACAGACCAAGACCACCAAGCAGGTCGGTGACCTGTTCGCGCGCAATCTGCAGGAGCGCAAGGGCAATCTGCAGTTGCAGGCATTCAGCACCGCGGGCGTGGAGCAGGCCGACTATTTGATCGCCGGCACCATCCAGCAGGATGAAGGCGGTGGGCAGGACTATGTGCTGACCTCGACCATCACCGAGCGCCGCACCAGCATGGTGATTGCACGCTCCGTCGCACGCATCCGCAAGGACGATATCGATGCGACGCCCACGGCGTTTTATGCCGACAGTCCATCGCTGGTGAGCGACCGACTCACGCAGGGCTATATCCGCACCTCGCAGACCGCGGTCGGCTCACAGGCGGACCAGGCGTACCTCTCGTCGATCAATACCGCTGCCGTCATCAACGAGGCCGATCAGGCCTATGAGACCCAGCGCTGGAACGATGCGCTGGTGCGTTATCAAACGGCGGAGCAACGTCCGGACGGCAAGCAACTGCGCGTCTTCAACGGTCTGTACAACGCCTATACCAAACTGAGTCGCCCACAGGAGGCCGAGACCGCGTTCTCGCAGATCGTGGCGCGGGGTTTGGGTACCAACAACCTGTCGGTGCGGCTGTTGTTCAATCCGGGGACT
>CALMCS010000325.1 GCA_937862875.1 uncultured Comamonadaceae bacterium | reverse complement strand
ACTGGAAGCGCCTGCAACTGCGCAAGAGCACCGACGCCAAGCTCGACGAACAGCAACTGCTGCACAGTGCCGACGCCGAAGACACCAAGGACAAGGAGCAGCGCCCGTAATGTGGTACACGCTCGAAATGATCATCGCCACCCTCGGATTGGCGGCCATCACGGTGATCACCCGCTCCTTTTTCATGATTTCCGACAAAGAGCTGCCCATGCCCGAGTGGCTGCGGCGCGGGCTCAAATACGCGCCGCTGGCGGCGCTGGGTGCCGTCATCGTCCCCGAGCTGTTCATGACGCAGGGCGAGCTCATCCACACCTTGAAGGACGCCAGACTGCCGGCGCTCCTCGGCGCGGTGATCTATTACTACAGCCAACGCGGCATTCTGGGCACGATTCTGGTCGGCATGGTGATCTATCTGCCGCTGCACATCGGGCTGGGCTGGTAAGCCGCACGGCCTTGATTTGCTCAAACTTTGAGCAGGTCAACGCCGGTATTTCAGTCGGACAACATGGGTTCCCGTGCCTTTATGGCCCGCGCGACCTACAATCCCCGCCAGATTTATGTCCGCGTCGTGACAGCAGTTTCTGGTCGGCGCAGTTTCTTTCCCCTCGAATTCAACCATGCACATTCTTCGCTTCTCCGATATCTGCGCCCAGGGCAAAGCTTCTGGCCAACGCGTCTTCATCCGCGCCGATCTGAACGTTCCGCAGGACGATAACGGCAATATCACGGAAGATACGCGCATTCGCGCCTCGATCCCCTGCATCCAGATGGCGCTCGACGCCGGTGCCGCCGTGATGGTGACCAGCCATCTGGGCCGCCCCACCGAAGGTGAATTCAAGCCCGCAGACTCGCTCGCCCCCGTGGCCAAGCGCATGTCCGAGCTGATGGGCCGCGAGATTCCCGTGGTGCCGAACTGGGTCGACGGCGTGGCCGTGCAGCCCGGCCAGCTCGTGATGCTGGAAAACTGCCGCCTCAACAAGGGCGAAAAGAAGAACAACCCCGAGCTGGGCCAGAAGATGGCGCAGCTGTGCGACATCTACGTGAATGACGCGTTCGGCACCGCCCACCGCGCCGAAGGCACCACCTACGGCATCGCCGAATACGCCAAAATCGCCTGCGCCGGCCCGCTGCTGTCGGCCGAGATCGACGCGATCACCAAGGCACTGGCGGCTCCCAAGCGCCCGCTGGTGGCGATCGTGGCCGGCTCCAAGGTCTCGACCAAGCTGACCATTCTGCAAAGCCTGTCCGCCAATGTGGACGGTTTGATCGTCGGTGGCGGCATCGCCAACACCTTCATGCTGGCCGCCGGCCTGAAGATCGGCAAGTCGCTGGCCGAGCCCGATCTGCTGGACCAGGCCAAGGCCGTGATCGCCTCGATGAAGGCACGTGGCGCGGAAGTGCCAATCCCGACCGACGTGGTCGTGGCCAAGAACTTCGCGCCTGACGCGGTCGCGACCGTCAAGCAGGCCACCGACGTGGCGGATGACGACATGATTCTGGACATCGGCCCAGAGACCGCCGCCAAGCTGGCCGCGCAGCTCATGGCCGCCGGCACCATCGTCTGGAATGGCCCGGTCGGCGTGTTCGAGTTCGATCAGTTCGCAGGCGGAACCAAAGCCATTGCCAAGGCAATTGCCGAATCCAGCGCCTTCAGCATCGCCGGCGGTGGCGACACGCTGGCCGCGATCGCCAAGTACGGCATCGAAAAGGATGTGGGTTACATCTCCACCGGCGGCGGTGCCTTCCTCGAAGTGCTGGAGGGCAAGACCCTGCCGGCCTTCGAAATTCTGCAGAAACGCGCTGCCTGAGCCGTAACTCCCCGGCGTTGAACGGAAGAGGGCGAACTGGTTTCGCCCTCTTTTTTTGTTTTGGCAACCCCTATCGCACTTCGGTTACTGCGAACAAAACAACAAAAAAGCTGTATCAGTAGGCACTTAAACACAATTTCTCTTGTTTTTTGTAACTTCTCTGCCCAGAATCGATAGCAATCATGGGGGTGCTGTTTTGCACCTCTTCGTTACTGGTATGGAGGGAAGTTATGGCTATTTACAAAAAGCTCGGCCTTGCTGCAGCAGTTGCCGGCTTGGCTGTGGTTCTGACAGGCTGCGGCACGCCGCCCGTTCCACTCACAAAGAATTTTGCAAAGTCCAGCCAGTACAAGGTACGTGCGGCTGGTCATTGGGATGCCATGTCGCGCGACGTCGCGGCACAAACGCGCGGCGATCTGGCGCGTGTGGGCATCAACCCCGACACACCGCTGCATGTGGCCCTGCCGCAGAACGCCAGCACGTTTGACCTCGGCTTCCGCGACCTGCTCGTGACCCGCCTGGTCGACGCCGGTGCCAAGGTGCTGAACACGCCTAGCCAGGCGCTGGAAGTGACCTACAACGCGCAAGTCATCAAGACCACCGGCCACGCCAACGTGGGCGTGCAGACGGAAGAAGTGCAGCCCTACGGCTCGAACACCGAACTGATCCTCACGACCACCGTGACGAACAAGGGCCAGTTTGTGTCACGCACCACCGACGTGTACTACCTCGCCAATGCTGACTTGCCGCTGTTCGCGAAGCAATCGCACTTTAGCCCTGTCAACATGAAAGTGGTGGCGCAATGATGATGTCCCGTAGCAAGTTCGCTCTCTCCCTGGCCGCAGCCTCGCTGCTGGCTGGCTGCTCCGTATTTCAGCCGGCGCCGGTCAACACCCGCGTCGACCCGACATTCAAGGATGCCAACGACAACGCCTTCCTGAACAGCAGCAAGGATGCCGTGGGCAAGCTGCTCGCCGGTCTGGAACCAGGCGCCGTGGGCCCGGGCCCCGTGCTGGTCGCCACCATCGTCGACGTGAACGACACCACCCGCTCCGCCCCCCTGGGCCGCACGCTGTCCGAGCAATACGCCACCAACATGGCGATGTCCGGTTTCAACGTGAAGGAAGTCAAGCTGCGCGGCAACGTCTTCGTGCGCGAAGGTGCCGGCGAACTGATGCTCTCGCGCGAAGTCAAGGACATCGCCCGCATGCACAACGCCGTCATGGTGCTGGTCGGAACCTACTCGCCCGCATCCAACTACACCTACGTGAGCCTGAAGCTCGTGCGCACCGAAGACAACCGCATCATCCGCGGCTACGACTACGCACTGCCCATGGAACGCGACGTGAAACGCCTGCTGGGCGCACCACGCTGAGCATGAATCATTGGAGTCGGCGCAATTGAAACGCTGACCACCAACTAAAAACCGCCACTGAACGGCCCCAACATGGGCCCATTCAGCAAGGCGGTTTTTTTACGTGCTCCCCGGTATCCAAACACCCCCAACGCAGCGAGCAGAGCCTAGGAACTGGGCCCCCGAATGACGAGATAGGGTGCTAGGCTAGGCGTCGAGGCCGCACACAGTACTCCGGTACGGGAAGGCCTCGCAAC
>CALMCS010000324.1 GCA_937862875.1 uncultured Comamonadaceae bacterium | reverse complement strand
ATGCCGGCGTCGTGAACCAAGCCAACCTGAACGAGTCCAAAGTGGCCATGGTTTACGGTCAGATGAATGAGCCACCAGGAAACCGTCTGCGCGTTGCGCTGACCGGCCTGACCATGGCTGAAGCGTTCCGTGACGAAGGCAAGGACGTGCTGTTCTTCGTGGACAACATCTACCGCTACACACTGGCCGGTACCGAAGTGTCCGCTCTGCTGGGTCGTATGCCTTCTGCCGTGGGTTATCAGCCTACTCTGGCCGAAGAAATGGGCCGTCTGCAAGAGCGTATTACGTCGACCAAAGTGGGTTCGATCACTTCCATCCAGGCCGTTTACGTGCCAGCCGATGACTTGACCGATCCATCGCCAGCGACCACCTTCGCTCACTTGGACTCCACCGTCGTGCTGTCGCGTGACATCGCTTCGCTGGGTATCTACCCTGCGGTCGATCCACTCGACTCGACCAGCCGTCAGCTGGACCCACAAGTCGTGGGTGAAGAGCACTACTCCGTGGCCCGCCAAGTGCAGGGTACGCTGCAGCGCTACAAGGAACTGCGCGACATCATCGCGATTCTGGGTATGGACGAATTGGCACCTGAAGACAAGATGCTTGTCGCTCGTGCCCGTAAGATCCAGCGTTTCCTGTCGCAGCCGTTCCACGTTGCTGAAGTGTTCACGGGCGCTCCAGGCAAGTACGTTTCCCTGGCTGAAACCATCCGCGGCTTCAAGATGATTGTTGCTGGCGAGTGCGATCACCTGCCAGAGCAAGCGTTCTACATGGTCGGTACGATCGACGAAGCCTTCGAAAAGGCCAAGAAGATGGCGGCTTAATTCTCGAAATTTGGTTGGCGGCGAAATCCGCCGACCAAACGTCTTGAACCAAAGCCCCATATTCCACCCTTTTCCAGGAGCCCAACATGAACACCATCCACGTTGATGTGGTCAGCGCCGAAGAGTTGATCTTCTCCGGCGAGGCACGCTTTGTTGCGTTGCCCGGTGAAGCTGGTGAATTGGGTATTTTGCCCAAGCACACGCCGCTGATCACCCGCATCAAACCCGGTTCTGTGCGCATCGAGCTGCCAAACGGCGACGAAGAGTTTGTCTTCGTGGCCGGCGGTATTCTGGAAGTGCAACCCGACCGCGTGACCGTGCTGTCCGACACCGCCATCCGCGGCAAGGATCTGGACGACAAGAAGGCTGAAGAAGCCCGCGCAGCCGCTGAAGAAGCGCTGAAGAACGCGAAGAGCGAGGTCGATCTGGCCCGCGCTCAATCCGAGCTGGCTGTCATGGCTGCTCAGATCGCTGCTCTGCGCAAGTTCCGCGACAAACGCTGAGCTTCGCTTTCGCTATGCGATCCCAGGAAAAAGCCGCTTGATTTCAAGCGGCTTTTTCTTTTTCTGTACATTGACACTCTGTTCGATCGGCATTCACTTTCACCGAATTCAGTGATGCATTCTGATACAGCGTTGTTCATGGCGGCGTTATATTGGCGTTTGGTGTTTTGCAACATCTTATTTTCTAGAAATATTTGACATTCGATTGCAATTCGCTGGAACTGGATCGAGTGACCCGTTACTAATTTCAAGACCCTATTCATTCTTCCTCGCCACAAGACCGTGATCGTCTCCAACCATTCATCGCCGAACCAAGCCCCGTCACTGGATGATTTCAGGGATGCCGTGGCACGCTCGGGCGGCCAAGAGACGGAAAACGTTCAGGGCAAAATGCCAAGCGGACGCACGGTGGCCTGGGATGGTGGCGTGGGCGACGACAGCGCGACGCGAAGCGCGTTCATGGACGCGTTGAAGCAATCCTTCTCGGGTGGCATTCAAACGGCGGTGGCCCGAGAGCTGGGACTCGACAGCTCGAGCGGCAAGCCCTTGTCAGCGCGGACGGTCGAGCACGCCATCGACATGGCGGAAACCGCTCAAAAAGCCATGTCCGGGGTGGATTTTTTCACCCAGCTGAGCTGTAGCGCGTCCTCCAATGGTGCCGCATTCCAGAGGGTCTGCACCGAAATGGGCATCGCTCCGGCAAGCATCGACGCACCCGCGCGCCAGCAAATTGACCGCTTCATGGACCAGCAATTCCAGAGCGCGGCAGAGCAAGGCCGGTCCCCGGTCGACATGGGCACCGCGCGCGTTTGGCTGCAGCAGGCACTGTCGTCCGCACAAGCCTGACCGGTTCGTCGTCTCCGTCCTTCCTCCCTTTCTTCTTCTTTTCCCTTTTTGAGACTTTGGCGCTTTGCGCAAACGGCCAAGTCGCGCCCAAAATTTACAAAATATCCGCTTTTTATTTCACAATGCGGAAAATTCGCTTCAAATTACCCTGAATAGGTGACATACAAGCTCGAACGATTTCGATACGATTTGATAAATCAATTGCCAATGTGCTTCTCCTCCTCACCGAAGTTTTCACTTCGAGACGGAATCGGAGCCTCGGTAATGAAACGAGCAGAGTGGTTTTGTGAGCAATTGCCACCCAAGGTCCCACCCCAACCGAGACGATTCGGACGGTGTGACCGGTGGAGAGCAGAACACCCTGATATCAAGTAGTAAGAAAAAGGACTGACGTATGGAAACGACTCGGCAAACGGTGAAGCCCTCCGTGTCGGAGCCCATTCTGTCGGTGGCGCTTGAAGCTTGGCGGGCGGTTGGATTCGGCCAGCGAACGAGCGATGGACTTGGAAGGGCCTGTCTGTGATTGCCGCACCACTCCCTGTTTCCGTGGATGTCGTGGATACCGTCGAAGAGCGCGAAGAGCTGTTTCGCAATCTCGTGCAGACGCATGGCACCCGCTTGCACCGCTTCATCGTCAAGAACATTGGCAATCGCGACGATGCCCAGGACATGACACAGCAGGCTTTTCTCGAAGCCGTGCGTTCCTACGAAACCTACAAGGGCCAGTCCGAACTGTCGACCTGGCTCTACGGTATCGCGATGAACCTGGTGCGCAACCACCTGTCGCGCGCACCGCACCGCCGCTTCGAGTTCACCGACGATTCCGAGCTGGCACATATCGTCAGCGACGGACTCACGCCCGATGAAGCGACCTCGCAATCGCAGCGTTTCAAGCACCTGCAAGCCGCCATGAGCGAGCTGCCCGAAAGCATGCGCGATGTGTTGTTGATGGTGGCGGTGGATGAGCTGTCGTACGAAGAAGCGGCCGTCCTGCTGACCGTGCCGGTGGGAACCGTGCGCAGCCGCCTGTCGCGCGCGCGCACGGCCCTCAAGGAAAAGCTGCTGGCCCGCGGCGTAACGCTCGACTTCTGAGCCAATCGATTTCCTCTGGAGATCCAAGCCAACCCACCGGCGCATTGTGTGCGCGCAGCGGTTGGCAGACCACATCACCCTCTCTGAACTTATTGCGGCTGCATGACCGGATTGTCGAAATCCGGTTGCGCGTGGACCCTCGGTGCCGGCGTGACGACCGGCACGGGTTGTGCGGAGCCGTCCTGCGCGATCGCCGACGATTCCTGCATTTGCAGCGCGCTCACGGCCTGACTCATGTTCGGCGGCAGCGACACCACGCGCGGACGAATCATGAACAGACGTTCGCGCGACTGCGTGTTGTTGACCTTGTTGGAGAACAGCATGCCCACCACCGGCACCGAGCCGAGGCCGGGCACCTTGTCGATCTGGTTGGTGCGCTGCGTGCTGCGGTAGCCGCCGATCACCAGCGTCTGTCCCTCGCCCACGATCGCCTGCGTGCTCACCACGCTGCGGCGCACCGTAGGAATGGTGTCCACCACGGTTTCCTGAATCTGACCGTCTTCGATGTCCACATCGAGCTGCACGACCGGACCGCCGTCGCGCATCACGAAATGCGGCGTCACGCGCAGCGTCGTGCCGGCGGTGATCGGGGTGACCGTGGCGACGCGCTCGCCGATGGTGCGGATGTAGAAGGTCTCCGACAGATCGAGCAGCGCGCCGATGTTGTCGATGGTGAGAATCGACGGACGCGACTGAATCGACGCATCGCCATTGCTCTCGAGCGCGCGGATGCGGCTGAGCAGGAAGTTGCCGGTGTTGACCACGAGCGTCGTGGGATCGAACGTCGCGCCGCGGTTCAGCGCACCGATCACCAGATTGTTGCCGTCACCCGAAGGCGTCATGTTGCCGAAGCCGGCCACGGTGCCGCCCTTGCGGCCGCTCCAGGAGATGCCGAGCTCATCGAGGCGCGTCGTGTTGACGTCGATGATCAGGGCCTCGATTTCGATCAGCGGCGTGGCCACGTCGAGTTGATCGATCAGCGCCTTGTAGAGCGGAATGCGCTCGGGCGTGTCCTGCACGATGATCGCGTTCAGGCGTGAATCGGCCTGAATCGACGGTGCCACGCGTCGGCGCGACGAGACCTGTCCCGATCCACCGCCACCGCCTTGTGCCCGCGCATTCGAATTGCCACCGGCGTTACCGCCCGGAATACCACCGCCCGCGGTGCCGCTGCCATTGGCCGAGCCGTTGGGGGAGGCCGCAAAACCGTTGGGCGAACCGTTGCTGTCGGAGTCGAAGTTCACGCCCGCCATATTGGCCGCCGCTGGCAGGCCCGCAGGCACGGCCAGCATGCCGGCGACCGACGACAGCGCCGAGTTGCTCACGCCGGACGAGCCGGTGCTGCCCGCGTTGTTGATCAGGTTGCGCAGCACCTGCGCCAGTCCCGGCGTGGTGATCTGGCGATCGCGGTACAGAATCGTGCGGTCATCCACCGAGGCGTGCTTGAGACGGAACACCGCCACCTGTTGCCCGCCCGCGGTGAGCGGCAGGCTCGCCATGGTGCGCTCGATCAGCTTCACATAGCCCGGCGGGCCCGACACCAGCGCGACGCCTTGCTCGGGCAGCTCGCCCCAGCCAAAGCGCTTGTCCAGAATGCCGAGGCTGTTCAGCGCATCGCGCACGGCGGCAATATTGCTGCTGCCCGACGAAATGCTGCGCGTGCTCATCTCGGTGGTGCGGCTCACGAACAGCGTGCCCGCGTGCGTGAACCAGTTCAGTCCGTAGACGCTGCCCAGCCGGTCCATGAACTCGGTCGGGTTGTTGGCGTTGAACTTGCCATTCACGCTGCCCGAGACTTCGGGCGAGAGCTCCAGCGCCAGGCTGAAGCTGCTGGCGAAGTTGCGCAGCACGGTCGGCAGGGTTTCGTTGTTGGCGTAGTAGCTGTAGGCCGCATCGGTCCACGGCGGCGGTGAGGCCTGTGCCGCGGGGGAGGTGAACAACAGCGTGCACGCCGCGGCCACCGAGCAGGCCAGTGCGCTGGGCTTGTGGAAAAAACGTTCGACTTTGGAGAGCATGTGGCGGTTCTGAATGAGGTCGTGGATCATGGCGTTCGGGCTCAAGTCGAGGTGATGGCTTTGGACCAGAACGCCAGCGCGTTCACGAAGCTGCCAACCGCTTCGTCGATGTCCTGGGTGGAATTGCCGCTCACGGTCTGCTGGAGCCAGATGGCGCGTTCGCTTTCGTCGATCACGCAGGTGCTGGCGTGTTCTTTCATCATCCCGAGCGCCATTTGCGAGACCCGCAGAATCAGCTCGTCGCGCTGGCCTCCGGCATCCGGCAGCGAGCGCAGGCGCGACACGATCGACACCCCGCCTTGCGGCAAGGCCCTGAGGCGCAATCGGTACTTGCCGTCCACCAGCATGTCGACGGGCGCCAGCGCACTCGCGCTGTCGATCTCGAGGCCTTGCAGTGCGGCATAGCTGTTCAGGAGGCGCGAGGTGGCGGGATCGGCGGGTGCGTAGGTTCTCATGGCGTGGTCTTTTTAATTCTGTTGATTCATTTGCTGCAGCAGGCGCAGCAGCTCGGCAACGGGCTCTACCAATTCGGACGGAATGTATTGGCCCACCTCGGCATCTGCGGTGAGTGCGCGGGCGAGTGGAATGTTCTGCATCACCGGCACACCGGCCTCGCGGGCGGCCTGCATCATGCGTTCGGCCAGTGCGCCTTCGCCCTTGGCCAGCACCACGGGCAGCGGCGTTTCGTTTTCGTCGTAGTGCAGCGCCACGGCGAAGTGCGTCGGGTTGGTCACGACGACGGTCGCCTTTCTGGCACTGTTGACGGCACCTTCCTGCATCATTTCCTGGTGCAGATGCTTGCGCTTGTGCTTGATGTGGGGGTCGCCCTCCATCTCCTTGTATTCCTGCTTGACCTCGTCCTTGGACATCATCAGACCCTTGCGGTATTGGTAGCGCTGCCAGGCAAAGTCGGCGAGGGCGATCACGCCGTAGGCCAGGCCGATGTTGATCAGCATGGTCTTCAGCAGCGCGCCCACCACCTGTCCGAACCCGGCCATGCCGGCATCGGGAATGCTGGTGAGAATCGGCAGCGCGTCGCTGATCACAATGGTCAGCAGCGCCGAGAGAAACGCGATCTTGAGAAACGACTTGAGGAACTCCACGAAATTCTTCACGGAGAAGATGTTCTTCAGGTTGCTCATCGGGTTGAGCTTCTTGGCCGAGGGCTTGAGTTTTTCAAACGCAAACAGCACACCCACCTGCAGCGCATCCGAGAAGATGCCGACTATCAGCACGATGCCGATGAACGGCAGCACGATCTCGGCCGCCTCGCGCAGGGCCGCTTCCACCATCACGTTGGCCGCTTCGGTGAAGCCCAGTTTGTAGAGCGAGGCGGGCATCAGAATCAGCTTGCCGAGCGCTTCGACGATCGACGATGCGCTGGTCAGCAGGTAGCCGAAGATCGACAGAATCAGCAGCGTCTGCGTGAAGTCCTTGCTGTAGGCGACGTCACCCTTCTTGCGCGAATCGCGCAAGCGTTTCGAGGTGGGTTGTTCGGTCTTTTCACTCATCGCACACCAATGCCTTCGCTTCTCTCAAGTCAGGAACCCCACTGCTCGCGCAGGAAGGGAAGGATGAGGCCAATCTTGGCAATCTGATCGCCGCTGTACTCGAACAGCGTCGCCGCATACAGCATCAACACCAGCACCGCCAGCGCGCTCTTGATCGGCATGGCCATGAAGAACACCTGCAGCTGCGGCGCAAAGCGGCTCACCAGCGCCAGACCGAACTCGGCCAGAAACATGGCCACCAGCACCGGCGCGGCCAGCAGCACCGCCATGTGCATGAGCTGGTCGAGCTGCTGCAGCATCAGCGGAATCGAGTCCATGTCGAGCTTCGGAGTCCACTGCGTCACGCTCCAGTACAGGAAGCTGTCGTAGAGCACGCCCAGCAGCAGCGAGAAGCCGCCCGAGAGCAGGAAGAAGACGATGAAGGCCTGGTTGAACAGAATCCCCATCGGCGACGAATCGTTGCCGGTCAGCGGGTTCAGCGTCGACGCAATACTTGCCCCGCGCTGGTTGTCCACCAGAAAGCCGATCGCCTCGAAGGTCCAGAACGGGATCGCGGCGAGAAAACCGATCACGAAGCCGACAAAGGCCTCCTTCATGATCAGCAGCATCACGGCACCGACAGAGAGGTGCAGATTCGACACATCGGCCTGGATCACCGGCATGGCCATCAGGCCCAGCGCCGCCGCGATGCCGAAGCGGATGAGCCCGGGCACCAATTGCGAGTTGAACAGTGGCAGTACGATGAACATGGCCAGAATGCGCGGTTGGGTCAATGCCAGCGTCCCAATGAACGACTTGGCTTCATCGTAAGTAACCGGCAGGTTCATACAGTTCCATCCACGGTCATATCGACGTCAACGTCCAAGGGTGGGAATCGAGTCGAAGAGCTGGAGGGCGAAGTTGAACATCTCGCCTCCCACCCAACGCGCGGTCAACAAAATGGTCAGCGACACCGAGATCAGCTTGATGCCGAAGGACAGCGTCTGCTCCTGAATCTGCGTGAGCGCCTGGAACAGCGAAAACAAGGTGCCGACCACCGAGCCGACGATGATCGGCGGCAGCGAAAGCCAGAGCACCAGATACAGGGCCTGGGTAAAAAAGGAAACGACGTCAACGGTATGCATGGCGCGCCTTACACATAGGTGAGCACCAACCCCTGGATGAGACGCGACCAGCCGTCGATCATCACGAAGAGGAAGAGTTTGAGAGGCAGTGAGATCGTGACCGGCGACACCATCATCATGCCCATCGCGAGCAAGATGTTGGAGACGATCAGATCGATCACCACGAACGGTAAATAGAGCAGGAACCCGATCTGGAACGCCGACGTCAGCTCCGACACCATGAACGCCGGAATCAGCACCATGAAGTCGGTCTGCGTGATGCCTTCGGAGAGTTTCGGGCCCCAGGTTTTCTGCGCGGTGCGCATGAAGAAGTCGCGCTGCTCGATGCGGCTGTTCTTGGTCAGAAACTCGCGCAGCGGCTCCGCGCCTTCGCGCACCGAGGTCACGAAGCTGGTGACATCCTTGAGGTTTTCCGGCTGCGAGGTGAGGCGCTCGAACATGCTGGTGCCGATGGGCGCCATCACATACGCGGACAGGATCAGCGCCATGCCGTAGAGCGCCAGATTGGGCGGGGCCTGCTGCACGCCGATCGCATTGCGCAGCAGCGACATGACCACCGCGATCTTGAGGAAGGAGGTGCACACCACCACCAGCGTCGGCAGCAACGCCATCACGGCGAGCAGCAGCGCAAGGGTTATCGGGTCAAAGTTGGTCATGACTGCGCAGATCCGTGGTTAGCGAGATAGGCCGAAGATGCGGCTGACCGAGACCCCGATGTGGCCGTCGATGTCCACCAGATCTCCTTCGCCGATCAGCGCACCGTTGGCACGCAGACGCACCGCGCCGTGGAGCGGCCGGCCAAGGTCCAGTGTCTGTCCCACCTGCAGGGCCTGGATCTGCGCCAGCGTGAGGGTCACGTCGCCCAGATCGAAGGACAGGCGCACGGGCAGTGCGTGCAGCGAGGACGCATCCCCCGCTTCCCCGGAGGTCGCGGCCGCGGCGGGAGAGGTTTCGGTATCGATATCGGTAGGCATGTGGGCGGTCCAGGGCTGAATGATGGTCAGGTGCGCGGAAGAGGGGGGAGCATCGTTGTCGGAGGCGGGGAGCTGCGCGTGAACGCCGTGAAGGCCATCGGCGCTCAGCCACAGCACGCGGTGGGGTGCGACGAAGAACGCGTCCATGAGCACCACGTCGCCGCTCGCCAATTGGCTGACTTCGTGGGCCGCAAGCCGCGTCATGCCCAGCTCCGCGTGCAGTTGCAGGGGAATGTCGAGGTCGTGCTGCGCGGCGGTGATCGGCTTGGAGGCGAGCAGTCCGGCGATGAGCAGCAAGCCGAGGCCGTCGGTGTGCAGCGCCGCGGCAATGGTCTCGTGGCCCGGCTCTGCGCGCAGTGTCAGCTCCAACGCGTGGGCGGGCAGGGCGGCGGTGTCCTGCGTCGCTGCACGGCAACTGAGCAGCGCCGGGGTGCCGCGGCCAAGGCCTTGCAGCGCGTCGAGCAACGCGCTCATCGCCGCTTCGACGGTGGCATCGACCAGCGATGCGGGCAGTGCCGGCAGGCTGGCGCCGTTCAGCGAGGCGCTCACTTGCTGATCGACCGCGCTGGCGGGCAGGCGCAAGGCGAAAGCCGCTCCGGCCCATTCCATGCGAATCACATAGCTGGGCTCGAGCAACGGGGTGGCGTGAACGACGGGCACGAGTTGCGCGCGCCATGTCGCGGCACCCAGCGGCACGGACAAATGGGCTCCGCGCTGCGCGATGGTGGTGCGTGCCTGGGCCTCCGTGCGCGATAACCTCGGTAAGGGCTGCAAGGGCGTCAGTGGCGCGGCATGAGCAGCATGCGTTGGGGGCGTTGCCGGCGGTTTGGGTAATGCGGACATGAGTCGGTGCGGTTCTGAGATGAGGTAAAGCGCTGGGGGGTTGCGATGTTCTGTGGGTCTAGGTTCCTGCACGCACTTCCACCGCGGCCCGGTCTTCCGGGTCGTCGGTCTGCACGCGCAGACACACGTCGCGCTGCAGGCTCTGGTGCAGGCCATCGGCCAGCCACTGCGCGTTGCGGGCCAGCCGCTCGCGCGAGGCTTCGAGGCTGCAGGTGAATTCGGCGAGCACGGCTCCGGCGTCTTCCGACACGTTCATCACCACGCCCGGCAGCGTGTCCGCCGAGAGCTGAATCTGTACGGCGCGGCGTCCGCTGCTGCCGTCGTTGACGAGCAGGCGCTGCGCCATCTCGGACAGCGTCTGATCAAAATTCGCGGGCACGTCTTGCGGCGTGGTCCGGTTTGCCATGGCGTTCGCGCTGGCCGCATCGGACGGGCCGCGCGTCTGTTTGCCGAACAGGTCGAACGGACTGTTGGGCTGCTGCTGCGCGCGCGCTGCGTCGGCGTTGGATTCGGTGGCAGACGCGCCGCTGCGCTGCGCATTGAGCAGCTCACGCAGATTGGCGGCGTCCTGTTCGACCTGCGCGCCCTGGCGCATCTGCGGTTGGCCCTGCTGGTCCATGCCGTGGCGCAGGTCCATGCTGCCGCTCGAGGGCATGCCGAGGTCCAGGTTGATGGGGCGATCCGTGCTCATGCCTGCTCCTCTTCTGCGTACTCGTCCCAATCGGCGCGGTCGCGCTTGATGGATGCGACCTCTTCCATTTCCAGGTCTTCCTTGCGCTCCGCTTCGCGCATGACTTCGGAGGCGTGATTGCTTGCCAGGTCGACGAACTTGGACTTCTGCCGTGCCGCTTCCTTGTGCTTGCCGCGCGCCACTTCCAGCTTGGCGTCCTGTTCGGTCTGGTTCTCGATGGCGCGCTCGACGTTCTGTTCCTGCTGGTCTTCGCGCATGCGCAATTGCGCCACCTCGCCGCGCACGTCTTCAATGTCGCGCAGCTTCACCACTTGGGCGCACAGGCGTGCGTACATCGCAGCCTCTTCGCGTTGGCCTTCTTCCATGAGGCGCGCCAGCAAGTCCCGTGCGGCTTCCGTCTGTTGAACGGCTTCCAGTGCGACGGCGCGTTGCGTGCGCATCTGCGCCTCCGCCTGTCCTTCGCGGAATGACTTGATGGCGAGCAGCTCTTTGAAAATGCTCAACGCTTGCCTCCTGTGCCCACGAGGGCAGACAGCTGTTCCAGCGTTTGCTCCATGGTCGAGTTTTCTTCGGTGCGCTGCTTGAGGAAGCTGCGAATCCGGTCGATCTTGTCGATCGCCTCGTCGGTGGTCGGATCGCCGCCGCGCTTGTACTCGCCGATCTTCACCAGCAGCTCGACCTCGTCATATTTCGCCATCAGCTCACGCAGGCGTCCGGCCAGTTGCTTGTGCTGCGGCGTGATCACCGCATTCATCACGCGCGACGCAGAGGCCAGCACGTCGATGGCCGGGTAGTGATTGGCCGCGCCCAGCTTGCGCGACAGCACGATGTGGCCGTCCAGAATCGAGCGGGTCTCGTCGGCGATCGGCTCGGTCATGTCATCGCCTTCCACCAGCACGGTGTACAGCGCGGTGATCGAGCCCTTGTCGTTCATGCCCACGCGCTCCATGAGCTTGGGCAGCGTGGCGAAGACGCTTGGTGGATAGCCACGGCGCGTAGGCGGCTCGCCCGCAGCCAGGCCAATCTCGCGCTGGGCCCGCGCGAAACGCGTGACCGAATCCATCAGGAACAAGACCTTCTTGCCCTGATCGCGAAAGTACTCGGCGATCGCCGTGGCCACGTAGGCCGCCTTGGCGCGCTCCATCGACGACTTGTCGCTGGTCGCGCAGACGATCACGCTCTTGCGACGGCCTTCCTCGCCGAGTTCATTCTCGAGAAACTCGCGCACTTCGCGGCCGCGTTCGCCGATCAGTGCGACCACGGTCACGTCGACATCGGCACCCTTGACCAGCATGCCCATGAGCGTCGATTTACCGCCGCCCGCCGCCGCAAAAATACCCATCCGCTGGCCTTCGCCGCAGGTCAGCACCGAGTCGAGCGCACGCACGCCGAGCTCGAGCGGCTCGGTGATGATGCGGCGCTTGAGTGGATCGGGTGCTTCGGCAAACACCGGGTAGAACTTGGTGGCTTCGAGCGGTCCGCGCTCGGCCTCATCAAGGGGGCGGCCCAGTCCGTCGAGCACGCGACCCAGCAGGCCAAAGCCCACGGGCACCATGTGTGCGCGGCCGGTGGGAATCACCTCGGTGGCGGAAGAGATGCCGTACATGTCACCGATCGGGGTGAGCAGCGCCGCGTCGCGCGCAAAGCCCACCACCTCGGCCTTCATCTCGAAATCCTCGCCGGGGTTGCGCAGCACGCAGACCTCGCCGACCTTCACCGTCGGCACGACGGCCTTGATGATGGTGCCCACGACTTGCGTGACGCGGCCCTTGATCTGCAGCACCGGCGTGTCGTCCAGCGCGATCTGCATCATCTCGGCGATGTAGTCGAACTGGTGGATCGAGCGACCACCGGTGGTCTTGGCCTGGGTGACGGCGAAGGCGTTCATACGCGGCTTCCCAGCACTTTGGTGAAGGCGGTTTCAAGCGCCTTGATCTGGCCCTCGATGCTGGCCTCGACCAGTCCGATCTCGCTCTCGAGAATGCAGGACTCGAGGGACAGACGGCCGTCGGCCACGATGTCCAGATAGCCCACGCCCGGGTAGGACGCGAGCAGATCGTTCATGCGCGCACGCGCCACGTCCACCTGCTGTGGATGCAGGCGCAGCGTCATCTGCTTTTGATTGCGTACCACCGAGAGGGCGTTCTTCACGACGATCAGCACACGCTCCTCGTCATTGAATCCGTCGATGATCTTGCGCACCGCCGACATCACCAGCGCGACCACGTCGCCTTCGACGCGCGCAAAGTAATCGATGGTGCGGCTCACCGTGTCGATCATCTTTTCGGCCTGCTCCATCTGCGCTTCGGCGACGCCCTCGGCGTAGCCGCGTTGGCGCTCGGCCTCGAGCGCGGCCTCGGCTCCGGCGATGATCGCATCGGCCTGTTGGCGTGCCGATGCCAGCAGCGCCTCGGCATCGCCCCAGGCGGCCACATCGGCGGCACGCAGCACGCGTTGGCCGGGCGCAATGCGCGCCTGCAACGAGCGTGAAGGCGTTAGTGGATCGCGGGAAAGTAGGAAAGCCATTTCGAATCCAGTTGTTGCATCACGGCAAGGCACAGATCGCGTGCCGCCTTGGGTTTCAGTCCACTTGCGTTGCGCAGCTCGGGGGCTTCTGCGGCGGGGTGCAGCTTCCAGTTGGCGCGCAGCCGTGTGGGCGCGGGCGCATCGCCAAACACCTGAGCGATCAGCCCGAAGCCCAGCGCATTCGCACCGGCACTCAAACGGTTGTGGAGCCACGGCTGCAGCTGCGCATCGCTCAGTCCCGGGTGAATGTCGAACGCTTGATGGCGCGCCCAAAGAAAAATCTCGTCACCCAGATCGGCCCTGGCCTGCGCCAGCTTGTCGCGCTCGATGGTGCGGCGCAGATGGCCGCCCATGAGCGCGGCACCGGCGAAGTTGGCCACCTGCTCCAGCAGCTCGGGCTCGGCCAGGGCGAGTGGCAGGGCCGCATCACCCAGGCCCAGCACCGGCGCTGCATCCGCTCCGATCGAATGCAGCAACTGTGCGGAGCGGCGCTTGTGCAGCACGCGCTGCATCGTCGCGTTGGTCAGCAAGTCGTCATGCCCCACATCCTCCGGCCACAGCGCCCGCGCCCGCTCCGGATGCAGCGTGCGGCTGGGCAGCAGATTGAACATCTGCAGCGGTGCCGTCAGGGGCGAAGAGAGATCCATGGCCGTGGACGTCATGTTCTCTGCCCGTTCAGTTCAGCGCGGCGCGGTTGCATCTCATGCTCCCCGGGGTTCGATCTGGACGGTCGCAGGCTTGGCCGACGCGGCGGCTGGGCGCAGGTATTTGCGTGCCAACAGACCCAATGCAACCAAGGCCAGAATCAACAGAATCGCCATGCCCCACAGCAAGGCAGACAAGGTGCCCGCGCTGTTCGACGGCACCGCAATGCCCCAGACGTGATCGAATTTTTCAGCCGTGGCATTTGCCGCTTCGCGGTTTTGCGAGGCGACAAAGATCACCGACACGCGATCCGCGGTCAGGCCCGGAATGCTGTTGGTCACCAGGCGGCGAATCTGCGGCTGAATGATCTCCAGGTTGTAGCCATCCTGGTGCTTGATGAAGATCGCGGCGGTCGATGGTGTGCCGGCCTCGCCGACGGTTCCGCGCTCGGGCAGCACCACGTGCACGCGTGCGGTCAGCACGCCATCGATCTTGGAGAGCGTGTTGCCCAGCTCCTGCGACAGCGCGTAGATGTAGCGCGCGCGTTCTTCCAGAGGCGACGAGATCAGGCCTTCTTTCTTGAACACCTGGCCCATGCCCGCAAAGCGTTCGCGGGGCAGACCGTTGGCGCGCAGGATCTCGAGCGAGCGGCCGACTTGCTGCGAATCCACGCGCACGCCGACCATGCCTTCCTTGCCCGACACCTTTTCTGCCGCGATGTTTTCTTTCAGCAGCGCCGCCAGAACATCGTTGGCCTCATCCTCGGGGATCGAGCCCATCAGATCCACGCGTCCACCGCAGGCCGCCAGGGTCACGCACAGGCAGACCAGAGACCAACGGAGCCAATTCTTGAATCGCAGCGAAGCCGCGTTGAGACGAGCTACGGTCATTGCACGCGCACCAGTTGGTCAATATTCTGGGTAGAGCGACTCACCGCCTTGCCCACCATGTCGTACTGAAAAGTCACCTGCGTGAGTTGCATTTGCAGCTTGAGCATTTCCTGCATCGTGACGGCCTCGCCGGAGGTCGAATTGACCACCTTGTTCACCGAATCCCAGGAGTTGCGAAAATCGTTCGAGACCCCTTGCATGCCATTCAGAATGCGGTCGCCGACCGAGGCATTCGCCGGCAATGCCTTGACGGAATCGATGGGCACCATGTGGGTGGTCGCGGCCACGGGATTGACGGCGGCAGGAGTCGCGACGGCCAACGGCTGCGCCATGATTTCTGCAAAGCGTGACGCGGCCAGCGCATCGGGCGCGGCGAGTGCCGTTGCAGCCGACGTGGCACTGGCGGCGGGGGCCGCGTGGGCCAGCGATGCGAGCGCTGCGGTGTTGACGATGTCCATGGAAGACTCCTTGGGATGTGAGGTTGTTGGTTTTAGATAATTTGAAATGCAGACCACGGTGGGGCCTGATCCCCGGGACGCTCGCCGAGCAACCGTTGTGCCAGCAATGCACCTTCTGAGGGGTTGGTGTTTTCCGCATCTGGCGCAACGCTGCGCAGGGTTCTGGTGGCCTCGCTCGCGCGCGCATCCTGCTGCAACGCGAGACCCAGAAACGCATTCACCAGATCGGCCTCTTCGCCTGCGGGCATCTGCGCTTTTTTCTGCAGATACGCAACCGCGTCGCCCGCACGGCCCGCATTGAGCAAGGCCATGGACATGCCGACATGCGGAAACGCACGCAACGGCCGGACGCGCGAAAGCGCGCCGAAAATAATTTCGGCGCGCTTGACGTCGGCCCGGGATGCGGCGATGAAGCCGATTTGGGTCAACAGTTGGACGTGCTCAGTCTCCAATAGAGACGGAGTTGAATCGGGCATCAAGCCTCTCCTGTAAAACTCTGGCGCGGTCCGCCGATTTGTCTTCCCGCGAGGTTTCGTGGAAGTACTGCAAGATGCGGTCGACCGTCTCTCGTGCTTCGTCGAACTCGCTTTGCAGCATCAGGCATTCCGCAATGGCGACTTCATGGTCCATGTTCTCGGGGTCGATGACGGCGAGGAATGAATACAGATTCAATGCTTCGGCGTAGCGCTCCAACTGGCGGTGACACAGCGCCATTCCCTGGAGGTAGTTCACGTTGGTCGGCCGATACAGGGTGAGCAGCGCGAAGTACTGGCTTGCGGTTTCGTAGCGACCCTGTGAGACCAATTGATAGGCCATGGCGTAGAGGGTGTCGATCTCGGCCTGCGAGAAGCGCGAGTTCGAGGGCAAGGCCTCCAGGGCTTCCTTCAGATCGAAGATGGACTGCACAGCAGAAGACTCGTAGGTGGTTGTCATGTGTTGGTGCTCCTGCGCATCAAATGTTGCGGGCAATGCTTCGGGATGTCTCGAGGTTCGCCTGCTCGATGGACTGGAGCTTTTCGCGAACATCGCGAATCACGTCCATCATTTGCTGCATCGTTTCGTTGGCCTGCTGCTGGGCGTTCTCGTGCATCTTGGCTTCTGTTTCCAGGTTTGCCTTGTTTGCGTCCATTTCGGCTGCACGTTGGGTAAAGATTGCTGCCGGTATGGCTCCAATGCCATTGATGATTGAGGCCGTGCCCTGGATGGAGTCGCTTACCAGCTTGCCCACGACGGCTGCCGTATTGATTTGGGTTGGTTGCGCCGCTGACTCACCCAGAAATTCACTGAGCTTCATTGATGGTGTGTCATCCAGAAAATTGTCCAGACGCATGCTTTGCGGCTCGTGCAGAAAATCGTTGAGCTTCATCGTTGGCGCATCGTCAAGAAAATTATCTAAACGCATGGTGGTCGAGTCGCCCGCCTTTGCTGTTGAAGAATTGGCGCTCGAGCTCTCTGCGGCTTTCGCAGAATCCGCCTTCATTCCTTGAGCTGACTTGAAGGCACTGAACCCAGCCATGCCTACTTGCACTGCACCTGAGACGATCTGAGTGATGGCTTGCGTGAGCGCAGCCTTGAAGCGCTCGGCCGCTGCGGCGCGCATTTCTTGTGCGGCTCCTTGCAGCGAAGTCACTTGTGCCTGCATCTCGCTGGTACGCTGAACGCGTGCGCTGCTGCGCATCTGTTGAGCCACCTGCTGGAACACCTGCATGAAGTCGTATATGTCGGCCGTGACCTGCGTTTGCGATACTTGAAATGAGCCGCCGCTGGGCAGCGTCGCAGGCATTTTCAGGGGGACCAGTTGCTCAGCCGGATTGTTGGGCTTGAGGTTCAACGTCGGGCTGTCGATCTCGGCGTCCTCGATCTCGGTGATGGCCGAGGTCTCATCGAGCATGCCGATGGGTGCAGCGCCGCTAGACGCCGCTCCCGTCAGAGGGGTGCTGAGCTGGGGAGGGGTATTGGTAATGCCTGTCATGGTGAAGTCCTTGTTCGTTGTGCGTTCAGTGAGGTCAGGCCATCGGACCGCGTCCGCCGCCCAGATTGGCTGCGATTTGTGTGCGGGCTTTTGCCGCCGTGTCGATGATCGTGCTCACCTGCTGAAGGCTTTCCATGATTTCGTTGACGACCTTCTTGATGTCGTCCTGGTCTTCTTCCATCTTCTTGAGCAGCTTGGTGACCATGGCGGCGATTTCCTTGCGGTCGGCCTGCAGCCGTTCTTCGTCCCTGGTCAGTTTGGCGATCTGAATATTCAGAACGCCGCTTCCAATTTCCATGCCTCCGCTGACACCCGAGGTCACGGCGGTGCCGAAGGTCGAGCCCAGCTGTGCGAGTTTTCCCAAATTGCTCAGATCCTTGAATGCGGTGCCGGCGCTGGTTCCTCCGGACATCACGGCCAGGGTGATGGTCACGCCGAGCATGATGAGCGTGGATGAAATCGATCCGAAGAGCTGAGCTTTGTCTTTGCTCATTCCCAAACTTTCACCGAGCTTGGCCATTCCCATGCCCAACACGCCGGTGGGATTGCTATAGGTGGCCAACTTGTCGAGCCAGGCCGGGTTTTTTCCTGCCGCACTGGCAATGTCCTTGATGAGGCTGACTGCGGCGTTGAAAGCCATCACGCAGGCCAGTGCAGCCAATGGAATGGCGGCACCGCCCGAGGCCACGGCCGCAGCAACGGCAACCACTGCGCCAACCACAGCACCCACGAAGGCGATGGCCTTCTTGAACCAGCCCAAGATGCTGTTGCACTTGCGCTTGGCCTGCGCTTGTTTGCACTTCTCGACAGCATCCGCAATTTTCTTCAGCGATTCTTCCTGCTTGACCGTGAGCTGAAGCTTGTTGCCTTCCAGACTTTTCTGGGCCGTTTTGATCTGGCCGTCCATCATCTTCATCTGCAGGGCGGCCAATGCCAACACCATGTCGTCTTCGGAGAAAGACACCGTCAAACCATCGATGCGAGGAGCACCGTTCGCGTCTGCCACCAGCCCGGCGTTACCTTTCGGCGATTTGACGGGTGCAACGTCGTCAAGATTCTTGCCGTCCGCGCCTGCTGTGTTGCCGAGGCCGTTCGTTGCACTGGTTTCGTCGAGGGATTGAGTTTGCACCCCCTCGCCTGGGCTCATGTTGTGCCAGTTGGCACCCCCTGACGAAGGTTCGCTGATTCCTGATGTCGCCATGTCTGACTCCCTGAATATTCTTGGTTTTAATGTGAGGTGGTTGCTGCGGGTGCCACATCGCCCAGCAGCTCCAACATGGACTCGGCGCGCGTCTTGACTTCGGCCAGTGCGGGCGTGTCGCTTTGCTCAACAACAAGTTCCAGCGCTTCCTTGGCTTCGGCTTTCCAGGACAGGGCCAAGAAGCATTCCGCGGTGTGGAACGTGGGCAGCGGGTCCTCGATGTCCAGCAGCGAGGCCATGGAGTAGTACTGAACAGCTTCCGTATAGCGCTCCAGCATCTGGAGACTGGACGCAAACGCATTGAAGAAGCGTTTTTCCAATTGGTTGTTCACCACCAGAAAGCCAAAAATGCGCATGGCGTCTTCGTAGCGTGCCTGGCTGTACAGGCTGTGGCCCAGTGCGTAGAGCACTTCGTAGTCGGAATCTTCGTAGCCAAAGAGCGATCCAAACGTATCCGCACCGGCAACGATGAGCGAAATCTGCTGGGCCAGTGCTTCGGGGTCCAAAGTGGCGGTTTGTGGGTTTGTCATGGCGGGGCTCCTTGGTACGCGTGCTCAGCGCATGTTGCCGAGAATGTTGTTGCGCACGTCCTGCATCTTCTTGATCCAGTTGGTCATCTGCTCGAAGGCCTCGTTGCGCTTGGCGGAGAGGCTTTGCAGGCGCAGTGTGTCCATCTGCTGGCTGTTGGCCAGGGAGTCGATTTGGCCTTTCACCTTGGTGACGGCAGCGTCGATGTCATTGCGTTTGAGGTCTTTGTTCCAATTGGCAGGGTTGGTGCCACCCCATCCCAAGTCTGTGAGTCCCGCTGCCGTGATCTCTTTGTTGAGACTTGCCCCAGTGACACCGGTAGCGCTGCTTGGTGCGGTGTAGCTCCCATTCGCATCGGTCGCGTAATTTGCAAGGATGCCCGTCAGGTTGCTGAGCACGTTATTGAGCTTGCTGATCTGCTCGTTCTTGGCCTGCACTCCGGCGATCTGGTCACGCAACTGCGTTTCCATCAACTCGGCGCGCTTGCCCTGTACGGCGAGCAGTGCGGTTTCGATGTCCATGCTCGCCGTATTGATGGCGTTCAGGCCTGAGGCGTTGATGTTTGGAATGGTGTTGTCACCCATTTTGAATTCCTTTGATGAGGGGGGAACCGGTCTGTGCGTTCAGATCATGTTGCGCGACGGCTTCAAGCCAGTGCTGCGCGACGTGGACGGCTGAAACGAATGATGCAGCTTGGCTTGAGCGACTTCCTGCTCGATGGCCTCGAGGTCGGCGCGGTAGCTGGCATCGGCCTCGGCACGTTGTTGCTCTGTCAGTTCACCGTCGAGGTAGGCACGCATCTTTTGCGGATCGATGCCCTGGTGGCGAAGGAAGTCCTCTGACTGCGTCAGACTGGCCTGAGCCTGATCAAGCGCTTCTTGGGCGGCGTTGATGATTGCTTCAATGTTGTCGTTGGCTGCCATGGGGTTCCTCCGGGTGTTTGTTGGTTGCTGACGCCAGATTGGCGACTCATGCTGTTTAAGTAACGCGGGGCGGGTTGCAGTTCCATCAGGGGGAAGAAAAAGTTCTTCGCGGGCGGGAAACTCGCAAAATCAGCGCATGTTGCCGAGAATGTTGTTGCGCACGTCCTGCATCTTCTTGATCCAGTTGGTCATCTGCTCGAAGGCCTCGTTGCGCTTGGCGGAGAGGCTTTGCAGGCGCAGCGTGTCCATCTGCTGGCTGTTGGCCAGGGAGTCGATCTGCCCTTTGACCTTGGTGATCGCTCCGTCGATGTCATTGCGCTTGAGTGACGGATCCCACTTGTTGTGGCTTAGCTCTACATAGATGGCGCTGCCCAGGCATCCGCCACCCACATTAAGAACGGGACCGGGACTCTCGTGCGTGATAGTCACTGACCACCCCATATCACTGATTCCCGAGTCGGCGATGGTCTGATTCAACTGTTCACTCGAGAAGTTGGCAGGGGCTTTGGAGGCCTGGTATTCGCCATTGGCTTCTGTGCCGTAGGCCGACAAGCTGCCGGTCAGGGCGCTGAGCACCTCATTGAGCTTGCCGATTTGCTGGTTCTTGGCTTGAACGGCTGCGATCTGGTCACGCAGCTGGGATTCGAGCAATTCCGCCCGCTTGCCTTGCACGGCCAACAGCGCCGTTTCGATGTCCATGTTTGCGGTATCGATGGCATGGAGGCCCGCCGCGGTGATGGATCCTGAGGGTTCTGTTACGGCCATTTGGAGCTTCCTGGTACTCGGGTGAAACGGGCCCGTGCCGGAGTGCGGCGCGGATGTGATGGGTGAGTAACGCGGCGGCAAGATCGGTTCCCTGGGCCCACGTTGCTTCGACGATGGAACTGACGGGCTCGAGTTGTTACTCAGCATGGGAGCTCAGGCGTGTGCTTGCTCAGGTACTTATTTGATTGAATGGGTTTCACCATGTCCCGAATTGACGGTTTACCCACCAGCTCCCTGCACGGCTCTTCCTCCTCCCACGGGCTGGAGCAGCGCGCGGATTCCTCCTATGGAACAGGGATGGGAGAGTTCGGCGGGCAGCAGATCGAGCCCGAGGACGAGGCGATGATGCTGACGGACTCGGCCGAAGAGCTGAGTCTGTTCAACTCCAGCAAGGCCGAGTCCAAGAACGCGGCGGATCGCCAGAAGCAGGTGATGCGTTCGCTCGAGCGCATGGATGACAAGACGGTCAACGAATGCATGGAGGCCATGGGTTCGTTCGAGAACGCGGAAGAGGAGGCGATGTTTGCCCACCTCATCCTGGCCGGTCGCGGCGACCCGGGGCGCGCCGCGCGCCAGCGGTTTGGGCGGGCCTCCGAGCAGTTTGTTGCGCTGCAGTACGCGCTCAACAAGGGCGAGGAAGAGGGCGCGGACGGCGAAGTGCTGGATGCGATTCGCGAGGCGCTCGACGATCTGGACATGGAGCATGGCCCGCAGATTCGGGCCGATCTGAACACGCTCGGCGCGGCCAGCGAGGGCAGTTCCAAGGGCGAGCGGCTGGAGTTTCAGCAGACCTACGAAGACATGGTGATGGGCGAGGGCACGCTGGCCGGCACGCTCAAGCTGGCGCTCGAACGCTTTGGCAACAAGGATTTCTCCAAGGGGCTGGAGCAACTGATCAAGGCGCTCGGCCAGGATCTGGCCGCGGCCACGAGCTCGTGCGACCCGACGCGTCTGCGCAGTTTGATGCAGGACCTGTACCACCTGCGGGTGGTCTCCACGGTCCTGGATTCCGCCCGCGAGTTGCTCGCGCATCTGCAAACCAAACACAGCGCCGTGCAGGGCAACCCGGCGGCGCTGATGCAGGATCTGGTGGCGATCAGCGCGGAGAAATGGGTGGCCGGCTCACGCTTTACGGGGGTTGCCGAGAAATTTGGCGCCAAAGAGCCCGAACCGCAGATTCATTTTTTGACGGGCACGAAGGTGCTGCTGCGCAATATGCCGGAGCTGGTGTTCGTGGACGCCGATCAGCGCCAGAGCGTGTTCAACGCGGTGCAGGACGCGCTCGATAAGGCAATTGACAGAGAGGAAGGCTGATATGGCGTATTTGCAGCAGGCAGTGGAAGAATTTTGCCGACACACCCAATTGGACCGGATTGACGTGCCCGCCTCGGGCGAGGTGCAGTTCCGCCTGGGCGATCAGTCGTTGCTGGGATTTGCGGAGGTCGAGGGCACGGTGGTGGTGCATTGGTCGCAGCCGCTGGGCTACGACATCGCCGAGACCTTGCTCCACGCCATGAAGTTTGCCGGCGCGGTGCGTGAGGCACGTCAGGCGGTGCAGGTGGGGCTGAGGCACACGCCGTCGGCAAGTTGGTTGGTGCTCGCCACCCGGTTTCCTGAGGCAGACGTGAGCGTGGAGCGGATCCGCGAGGCGTTCGACTTTCTGCGGCACTGGCGGCAGGAGCTCCAGGCGCACGCCTGAGACGGCTTTCCCGATCTTTTTTGCGCCGGGATGGAACTCGTTGAGCCGGGTTGTTACTCAAGCTTCACAGCGCCGTTTTTTCGGCAGAGATTTCACCCTCCACCAACGATTACCTTGAGAGTCGCGCGCCATGACCAAAATTGCACCGGGTAGCCAAGGGCTCACCTTCGATCGCGGCATTGAAAGCATCACCTACGCGCGTGATCAGGCGGACATGAGCATGCCCGAGCGCTCGCAGTCGGCACCGCCGGAAGGCGGCGTGCGGGCGCAGTTGGCCATGTTGCTGGAGCGCCAGACCCTGGACGACTCGATCTCGGCGGCGATCCGGCCGAACCTGCCGGATCGGGATCTGCTGGTGCCGGTGAAATTTCGCGAAGCGCTCGATGGTGCCTTGCATCGCCTGAAAGAGGCGGCGGCGAGCCAGACGAGCTCGGCAACCAATAATGAGGAAGGTGGGGAGAAGCTGCGCTTGTTGAACCGGGCGACCCGATTGTTGAGCGAAGAAAGTGATCTGCGCGATCTCGTGCAGATGTACCGCAGCGCGCTCTATCAGGGTTGAACCGTATGCAACACGACGTGGTGGACAACAGTGAGGTGGGGAAAGGCGCTGCGCTCGCTGCCCAAACGGCAGCGGGCGCACGCGATCTTCAGGGGCGTGCCGAACGAGAGATTCAACTGATGGATCTGCTGGCCTTCATCTACTTGCAAAACGGCTTGCCCGACAAGGCCGCCGTGCTGATGTCCGCACGCGATGTGCTGCAGCCCGATGACCCCAACGCCTTGCTGACCCTGGCCGTGGCGCAGGTGCGTTCGGCCAAGCCGCAACGCGCGCTGACCACGCTCGACCGACTGGCGCTCCTGGGCGCGATGAATGCAACCTTCCACCTTGTGCGCGCGCAGGCGCTGCAGGCCGTGGAGCGCCACGACGAGGCGGCCAGCGCCATGCGGGCGTTTGTGGCCATGCGTCAACAAGACCCATCCTCCGCCACGGCACCGGCTCAACCGCCGTTGCAGTCCGACATCGATGCAGAAACCAGAGCGGTGATTCGCTGACCATGACGCAAGCAAGCATGACTTTTGGCGCGAGAGCACAGCGCGCCGTCCAGATCATCACCAGTCGCAATGACCTGATTCTGGCGTTCTTCCTGGTGGCCGTGATCTTCATGATGATCCTGCCACTGCCTACGTGGCTGGTGGATGCACTCATCGGCATCAACATGACGATCTCGGCGATCTTGCTGATGGTGGCCATGTACCTGCCGTCGCCGCTGGCGTTCTCGTCGTTTCCGTCGGTGCTGCTGGTGACCACGCTGTTCCGGCTCGGCATCTCGATCGCGACCACGCGCTTGATTCTGCTGCAGGGCGACGCGGGCCACATCATTTTCACGTTCGGCAACTTTGTGGTCGGCGGCAATCTGATCGTCGGTCTGGTGGTGTTCCTGATTCTCACCATCGTGCAGTTTGTGGTGATCACCAAGGGCGCGGAGCGCGTGGCCGAAGTGGCGGCGCGGTTCTCGCTCGACGCGATGCCGGGCAAGCAGATGTCGATCGACGGCGACATGCGTGCCGGCACCATCGACATGGAAGAGGCCAAGCGCCGCCGCAACATCGTGGAGAAGGAAAGCCAGCTCTACGGTGCGATGGATGGCGCGATGAAGTTCGTGAAGGGCGACGCGATTGCGGGCCTGATCATCGTGGCGGTGAACTTGCTGGGCGGTATCGTGATTGGCACGATGCAGCGCGGCATGACGGCGGCGGATGCGGCCAAAACCTATTCAGTGCTGACCATTGGTGACGGCCTGATTGCGCAGATTCCGGCGCTGTTCATTGCGATTTGCGCGGGCATGATTGTCACCCGCGTGCAGTCCGGTGACGGTCCTTCCAACGTCGGCAAGGACATCGGTCAGCAGATTCTTGCGCAACCCCGCGCGTTGATGATTGCGGCCGCAGTCGCACTCGGCATGGGCCTGATTCCCGGCATGCCTCTGGCGGTGTTTCTGACGCTGGCGGTGGTGGTGGGCGGTATTGGTTTTGTGCTGATGCGCGGCATGCGCAAGGTGGTGAACGACAAGACCGGTGAGGTCACCGAGGTCCCGGCGATGGCGGCGGCGGGCGAGAAGCCCAAGAAAAAATCAGTGGATGGATCCGAAGAGTTTGCGCCAACCGTGCCGCTGCTGATGGACGTGTCCACCAGTCTGCAAAAGGCCTTCGATGCGGACATGTTGAACGAGTCGCTGCTGAAGATCCGGCGTGCGCTGTACTTCGATCTGGGCGTGCCGTTTCCTGGCATTCAGTTGCGCTTCAACGAGAACCTGCCCCCGGACGCCTACAACCTGATGCTGTCCGAAGTGCCGGTATCGCAGGGCGTGCTGCGCCCCGGTTTTCTGCTGGTGCGCGAGAGCACCGCGAACCTCGATGCGCTGCAGATTCCTTACGAAACCGGACGCGATTTTCTGCCGCACATCCGCACCTTGTGGGTGACTGACAGCCTGCGCGAATCCTTGATGAAGGCCGGTATTCCGTTCATGGATGCCCATGAGGTGCTGACGTATCACCTCGCGTTTGTGCTGAAGAAATATTCCTCGGATTTCGTCGGCATTCAGGAAACCCGTTTCCTGTTGACCGCGATGGAGAGCCGCTTCCCCGATCTGGTGAAAGAGGCCACACGGGTGCTGCCGATTCAGAAGATTGCCGAAATTCTGCAGCGCGTGGTGTCGGAAGACATCTCGGTGCGCAACCTGCGCGCGATTCTCGAATCACTCATCGAGTGGGGGCAGAAAGAGAAGGACTCGGTGCTGCTCACCGAGTATGTGCGCTCCACCCTCAAGCGCCACATCAGCTACAAATACTCGAGCGGCCAGAACGTGCTGGCCGCTTATCTGCTCGCTCCGAATGTCGAAGACACGGTGCGCAGCGCGATTCGCCAAACCTCGGCCGGCAGCTATCTGGCGCTCGACCCGGCGGTCAGCAAACAGTTGGTGGAAAACATCAAACGTGCGGTGGGCGACATCGGTGCGAACTCGCAGCGCCCGGTGCTGCTGACGGCCATGGATATTCGGCGCTACATGCGCAAGATGATCGAGCAGGATCTGTATGACCTGCCGGTGCTGAGCTATCAGGAGCTCACGCAGGAAATCAACATTCAACCTCTGGCCCGGATTGATCTGTGATGAGGAACAGCGTCTCGAAAATCACGTTGGCTGCCGGACGTTGCGCCGGCACCGCCACCGCCACCGCCGCTGTACGCAGGGCGGTATCGGCGCGTCACTCGCAGCCCAGCAACTTACACCTTGGCGATGCCTTCTTCGAGCGTCGGAGCGACCGCGAACAGCGCCAGAAAGCCGCTCATCTCGAACACTTCGCGGACCATGTCCTGCAGGCCCACGAGCACCATCTTGCCCTTGCTGGCACGCAGCTTCTTGCCGGCCAGCAGCACCACGCGCAGACCGGCGGAGCTGATGTAGTCGAGCGAGGTGAAGTCAAACACCAGGCGCTGTGCACCGGCATCCAATTGCTCCGTGAGAATGCGCTCGAGCTCGGGCGAGCTGCTGCTGTCCAGGCGCCCACGCGGACGCAGGATCAACAGTTCTTCGCGGCGTTCTTGTTCGAGGTTCATGGACTCACTCTTTCAAAAGAAAATGGGGCGTGGATGCGTGATGCAATGATCCGTTCATTGTATGGGTCATGTTCTCTTGTCGCACATAAAAAATGTGTCGTGAGGGCTGCACGATGAGTCCATCCATGGAGCTTCGGGTACTCAGCGGCCGCCACAGCGGAGCGCGTGCCATGGTGCGCGGCGGAGAGCGCATCGGGGTAGACGACGACTGCGATCTGGTGCTCAGCGATTTTCAATTTGGCGAAGATGTCGTAGCGTGGTTGCAACTGCGCGCGGGTCGTTGGAGCTTGACGTCGGAGCAGCCGCAGGCCACCGATTCGGAAGACGCTTTGGACGCGCCGACAGGCGGCAATCCGCTCGGCGGAATTGCGGTGCTGGGCGATGTGGCGCTGACCGTTTGCGCGCCAGAACTTCCGTGGCAACGCCTGCCCGCCCAGGGCCCCACCGCTTCGGCGCAATCGCTGCAGCAGGCAGCGTCGGGTGAGGCTTCAACGCCAACCTCAACGCCAACCGACACGCCCAGAGAAGTGCGCAAACAGGTGACGGCGCAAGCCAAGCCCGTGGCGAAAACCGCAGCGACTGCAGCGACGGCGGCGCAGACCGAAACCAAGACCAAGACCGAACCCACGCGTTGGGGCGCACGCATCAAGCCCGTATGGATCATCGCCATCGCGTTGCTGCTGTTGTTGATCGGCGTGTTGTGGAGCGTTCTGATGAAGGCGCAGTCTTCGTCCACCGATGTGTTGACCGAGCAAGCCCAGCACGCGCCCGACCGTGCAAAGCAACAACAACTGGTGCGCGATGCACAACTGGCCATCGCCGCCGTGGACCCTGCGCTGCGATTGCAAGTGGATGAACTGCCCGCAGGCGGCATTGCGGTGAGCGGTTGGGTGGCCAACGTCACCCAGCTCGATCGTTTGGCCGAGCAGCTGTCGACGCTGCGGCCCTTGCCCAAGCTGTCGCTGCGCGCGGCCTCAGAGGCGACCGACGACCTGCGGGATGCGGCATCAACGGCCGGGATCATCAAGCCGAGTTTCGAGTTGCTGGGTTCGGGCCGCATCAAGATCAAGGGGCTGGTGCTGGATGCTGCGGCGCACGACAAGGCGATGCAGACCCTGCGCGCGAGCCTGCCGAAAAGTTTGGAGATGGACGATGGCTTGCGCGTTGCCGCATTGCAGGGCCCGGCGCTGCAGGAGTGGTTGCGCGCGTCTGGCTTTCCCAACGCGAAGACGCAATGGAATACCAGCACGGGTCGCATGCAGATCACCTTGCCGCTGGAGGTGCAGGAGCGACCACGGTTCGAGAACCTGCTGGCCAAGACCGATGTGCCGCTCGTGGACATTCCGTTCACACTCAACGTGCTGGACGTGGTGCCCTCCGAATCGAAGGTCGCACGCAGCGCACCGGCGCCCGCGCTGACGCACGTGAGCGCCGCGCCCCTGCCATTCCGCATTCGCAGCGTGGTGGGTGGTGTAACCCCCTACGCGATTCTGGACGATGGCAGTAAGCTGCAACCTGGTGGGAAGCGCGGTGCCTGGACCCTGGACTCGGTGGACGGTGACCGCATCACTTTCAGTGGACCCAAAACCTTGGTCTTGGCAAGATGATGATGAATTTGAACCTCTCCAAAACGCCGCCGGATCAGAGTACCGGCATCGGTCCGTTGAGCGAGCTCGACGCGGGACTGGTGGGCGAGAACGCAGAGCAGGTACGGGAAGACGCGCTGGGTCGCCTGGCAGAGCTCGAACTGTCTCTGCGCAGCACGCTGAACAAGGGTGTTTCGAGCGCGGAGTACCCCAACTATGCGGCGTTGCTGGAGGCGTGCGAAGCATCACGCGGTGTATTGAAAATGGCGGTGCGACGCACCCCATGATTCCCGGCACGCGCGTTAACAACGTGTGCTTTTTTGTTGGTGTATTTTTATAGGAGTATCAAAATGGCTTCCATTTCAGGCTTGACGTTCAACGACATTGCGTCCTCGATGGGCAAGGCAAGTGCCAGCGTGGAGTCGTCGCTGCGCAACAAGATCACATCGATTCAGAATTCGGAGAATGTGACCTCCGCCGACATGCTGTCCCTGCAGGCCGACATGCAGCAGTGGACGATGATGACGCAGATCCAAAGTACCGTGGTCAAGGAACTGGGCGACACCATGAAGGGCGTTATCCAGAAGGCTGCTTGATGCCTTGGTGCGTGTGCAACGTGCTCGTAGAGGTTGCACGTTGCACCGCAATAGTCCTTTGACGGCCGCGTTGAACCAGCAGCTGCTGGGTTAGCGTGCCGCCGTAGTGGGGGTGTTGATGACCTCGGCTACGTTCAACAGCAGCAGTGGTGGATAGAGCTGCAATTCGCTCGCGGTGCGCATGTTCACCAGCAGCGAAAAGCGTTGCAAGGTAGACGCCGCGATCGATGCGGCAGGCTTCTTGTCGACCAGAATCTGCCGGGCCATCGACCCCGCATACGCTCCCACATTCGTTCCATTGGAAAACAGTCCGAACATGCAGCCCGATTGGCGCACGATGCTTTCGGTCGCGCAGAACGTCGGTAGTTGGTTTGCCAGCGCCGCATTCGTGACCGTGTCGCGGTGGTTGTAGGCGAGATAGGTGATCGGGCCGACGTAGAGAAAATCTGCGCCGTTCTTGGCCAGACTGGCGATGGCGGGCGCAATCTGCGAGTCGTCCGGAGCGCCATTGGCGAGCAGCGGCAAGGCGGTGGTGACCACCTCGAATTTCTGCTCGCGAGCCAGCTCCTGAAGCCGCGTGAGAATGAGCTGCGAATTGGGTTCGTTCGGCGTGTGCACATAGCCCAGTTTCTGGAACGGCCGGTAGGCCCGGATCGCATTCAATTGGACCTGCAAGGGCGCGACGTGGCTCACGCCGGTGACGTTGCGCTGCGGCTTTTCCATCGAAGGAATCAAGCCTGCGCCGACTGGATCGGTGACCTCGGAGAACACGATCGGAATGTCGCGAATGAAATCATCGTGCGCGGTTTTGGGTGCGGACGCCGGCTCGAATTTCCCGGCCAACGCCAGCACGGTGGGCGTGCCCCAGGCGTAGATCAGATCCGGTTTGGCGTCGCGCACACGGGCACGCAGCTGCGTTTCTTCTTCCTGTTTGGCGTCGTAGCGGATGGGCACGTACTGCACCTGAACGCCCTGGCGCTGCAGGTAGCCCGTGAAGCCCGCTTCGATGTTCTGCTGGCTGCGCGGCAGCACCATCGCGATGGTGAAGCGCGGGCCTGCGCCAGCGCTCGGTGCGTTGGCTTTTTCGGTCTGCGCGAGGGACAGTGTGGCCGAGCAGGCGGCCGCCGCGACTACGGCGGCCATGAGGGGAAATTTCGTGCGGTTCAGCATAGAAGAGCTCCCGATGGATGGTGCGATGGATTTCATACGCGGACTGACTGCTGTGGGCCGTTGACCAAAGGTTCGCGCGGCATGCGAAGCGCCACCAACAGGCCCAGCGTGGCAATGCCGACCAGCACGCCGACGGCCACCACGGCCCCCGCGTAGCCATAGGCCGTGATCGCAATGGCGGTGACAAACGGGGCCATGATGCTGCCGCCGCGCTCGATGAAACGGAAGGCGGCCAGCGCCTGTTCGGGAGTGGCCGCCGAGGGCCGCGCGCCGTCGCGCGGGTCGAACACCTCGGTCGCGAGGGCGATCTGTGGTGCCGATTGCAGCGCCTGCCCGAAGCCGAGCAGCGCACAGCACATGGCCATTCCGGCCACGCCGCCGAGCAGCGGGAGCGACAGGCAGGCCAGCACGCTGACCAGACCACCGAGCACGATGAAGGACTTGCGCTGACCGGTCAGGTCCGACCAATGCGCGATGAAGCCGACGCTCGCCGCGAAACACAGAAAGTACAGCACCAACACGCGCCCCGCGACCGCGGCGGGCTGCTGCAGCTCGCTCATGTACAGCGGCACGACGACGGACAGCACCGTGACGGCGACCAACCGCGCGGGCAGCGCCGCGCCGAGAATCACGAAGATCGCTCGCGGCTCGCTGAGCACCGCCATGTAGCCGCGCCAGCCGCCGGTGGTGGCGAGCCCGCGCGAATTCGCATCGCCGGGCGCGCGCTTGAGCGACAGCTTGAACGCCACCAGCATCGCCGCCACCATGCACAGCGCGCAGGCCGCAAAGCCGGCCTCGGGACCGGCGCGGGCGGCGATCATGCCGCCGAAGGGGGGCCCGGCAATACCGGCGGCCACGATGGCGGCCGACAGTTCTGCGAGGCCACGCGCACGGTGTTGTGACGGCGTGATCTGCACGATCGCCGTCTGGGCAATGATGAACCCCAGCCCATACGCCACCCCCGCCAGCGCGCGCAGCGCGACCAGGGTGTAGATGTTTTCCACGAGCGCGGTGGAGGCCATGGCGATGGTGCCGATCAGCGCGGAGAGCATCAGGCTGATGCGCAGATCAAAGCGTTTGGCCAACGTCGGTCCGGTCACCTGCGTGAGCGCCAGGGTGGCCATGAAGGCGGCGACGGGCAAGCCCGCCTGCATGGCAGGTGAGAGCTGCGAGCCCGCCGCCTGGGTGTCGCTGGCAAACACGGTGAAGAAGGGGCGCAGCAATTCCTCTGAGAGCGCGACGAGAAACACGATCAGCCGCAGCAGCGTGATCTGGCGTGCGGCCCATTCGGGGGTGCCGGTGAGGGCCGCGGACGTGGATGCAGAGGCGGTGCGTGCAAGGTCGCTGTGGGCGATCAGGTTGATCTGCTGCAGACAGTCCTGGGCCTGCTTTTCATGGTCCTGCGCGGCGGTGGCCGAGATGCGGTGTTTGCGGCCCCACATGTCCTGCACGCGCTGCCAGAGTTGAGACTGCGCGTATTGCAGCAAGGGATGCAGCAGGGACCTGCGCCAGATGCCGCGCGAGAGCTCGCGCATGAGCACGGCGGCAATCACCAGCGCCAGCAGCAGGTCGATGATCATGCCGCGCAGTTGGCCGTTCACGAAGTCCTTGGAGTAACCGACGACCACCCGGCCCTCGCTGGCCGCAATGTCAATGTCGCGGCTCAGCCATTCGTCTGCGTTGCTCTGCGCCTCGGATGAAACCAGCGGGTTCCAGGTCATGCGCTGGGACGGTGTCGCGTTGTCCTGTCGCAGGTCGATGTAGCTCAGCTCCGGCGCGCGGGCCAGTTGCTGGGCGAACAGATCACGCACGCCATTGAGTTGATCCCACGGCACGCCCACGCGCAGCGCGCGGGCGATTTGCGCCGAGAGCGCTCGGCCGGTGGCATCGGCGTTGCTTTGAATCTGTTCCGACACGAAGGGCCGCGTCGCTTCGCGGGCGATCCAAATCATCGAGATCGGTGCCATCACCAGCACCAGAATGCAGGCCAGCACCAGTGCGGTGAAACGACCGCGCGGTGTGGGCGAAGTCTGGCTGTGCTGCACGCGGGCCAGTGTCTGCTGACTCCAGCGTTGCAGAACCCACCAGGCCAGCAGGAACGTCACGAGCACCAGCGGCAGGCTGTGCGTGAAGATGCGCCACGCCGCCTGGCTGGCCTGCTCGCGTGGCGGCCCGGGGTCGAAGGCGACCCATAGCGCGGCGATCGACATGCCCGATGGATCCACCAGGGGCGTACCGATCAGCATGGCGTGGGTCGTGGCGCGCACCGTCGTTGGGTGATTTGCGGAAGGGCCGCGCAGGAGCGCATCGGTCCACTGCGGGTCTGCGCTGCCGCGCAGTCGCTCGTCGCCCATGCGGGCCAGCGTCTCGCGGCGCTCGTTGACGACCCACGCGGCGCGAATCATCGGTTCCTGCGCTTGCAGCTGGGCAAGGCGCTCGGGAAGCGTGGCCTGGTCGCTGAGGTTGACGCCGATGCGCATGCTGCGCTCCGCGTCATCGACCACCTGCACCGCGAGCCGCACCACGCGTTCCTGCGCCAGTTGCGTCAGCAATTGCTGCGAGCGCCAGGTGATCAATACCAGCGAGAGACCGAACAGCATGAGCGAGAAGATCGCCGCAAACACCAGTGATTCGCGGCGCAGACGGCGCGCAATCGCATCGGCCCGTTCGCCGTTGTGCACGGAAGGAGTCACGGCGGCATCGGCGTTCACGCACGGCTCCCGCATGCGGCGTTTGTCCGCATCGCGAAAGGCCGATGGGTCACACGATTCGCGTTGGTTGTGTTTATGATCGCTGCACAGAGTTCAGCCGTGCGGCAGAAAGAGAAATGAGTACGATGCGGATGCACATGTCCGGCGCTGCGCCACAACTGCCACCCGGTGCGCCGTTTGCCAGCCTGCCCAATGTTTCGACACGCATTCTGGTGCAGGACGATTTTGCACAATGGATCGCACTGCGCGACCATGTGCTGCAGGCACTTCCCGACCCCGACATGTATGTGCGGGAGTCCGATGAGCAAGCCTTCTTCGACGCCCATGCGAACAGCAGTGGGCAGACCATTGGTGTGTTTGCCGGCGACGCGTTGATCGCCTATTCGATGGTGGGATTTCCCGACGCGGGCGATGCTGACAACCTCGGCGCGGTGACCGGCATGCCGCGCGCGCTGTGGGACCAGGTGGCGCACATCTCGAGCTGCATGGTGCATCCCGCATGGCGCGGCAACGGCATGCAGCGCACCTTGCTGGCCGTGCGTCTGGCGATGGCGCAGGCGCAGGGCAGGCCGTATTGCATGGGCATGGTGTCGCTGCGCAACCACCGCAGTCGCCACAACCTGATGCGCCTCGGCATGCACATCGGCTGGACCGGACTCATCGACGGATTGCAGCGCCAGGTGCTCGGCATTCATCTGCAGAACGGCCCGCATTTCGACATGGCGGACGAACGCCTGATTGCCAGCGATAACTTCGATGCGCTGTGCGAGGCAGGAGCACAGTCCTACGTCGGCATCGGCGAGCTGCGCGATGGCGACGAGCAGGTGCGGCTGCGGTTCGTGCGCGCGCTGCGTCATGCCGCCGCCCCGCGATAGGTGAGCGCCACGATGGTGATGTCGTCGGCCTGCGCGGCACCGTTTTCAAAGTCCCGTACCGCCTGAAGAATGTGCTGCGGAATCGCGGCCGTGCCCAGGTCGTGTGAGATGGCTTCGGTCGATGCGTGCAGCGCGGGTTCGCCGAAGAGCGCGCCCGCGGCATCGGTGGCTTCGGTCACGCCGTCGGTGTAGAGCAAGAGGGTTTCGCCGATTTCCAGCTGCACTTCGCCTTCGCCGTATTCCTGGTCTTCCAACACCGCGAGCGCCATGTTGACGCCCGATGGGAAGTACTGCGCCTTGCCATCGCGCAGGCGCAGCGGCGGGTTGTGGCCGGCGTTCACGTAGGTGAATTTTCCGGTCGGTAGATGCAGCACGCCGTAGAACACGGTCACGAACATCATCTGGTCGTTTTCCGCGCACAGCTGGTCGTTGAGTGCCGAAATGGTCTTGCCCGGATGGCGCAGATGCAGGGCGTTGGACTTGAGCAGCGTGCGCGAGATCGCCATGAAGAACGCCGCGGGGATGCCCTTGCCCGACACGTCGGCCACCACCACGGCGAGGTGTTCGTCGTCGATGGGGAAGTAATCGTAGAAGTCGCCACCGACCTCTTTGGCGGGGATCATGGTGGAGGCGATTTCGACCTCGCGCGCGGACGGTGCAACGCGCGGCAGGATCGACAACTGCATCTGGCGCGCAATCTCCAACTCCTGCTGCAGGCTCGCGAGCAGTGCCTGGGTCTGCATGGCCGCCTGCAGTTCGCGCAGCAGCTTGAGCAGACGGTTTTGCTGCGTGCTCACGAGGCCCGACATGCGGCCGAGAATGCCGGCCAGCTCCGCGAGTTGATTGGGAGCGCTGGCGTTGGCGTTCGCGACCACGTTGGTGCCGCTGGTGCCGCTCGCAGGCACTGCCGTTGCCTCGGCATGCGAGCCCAACGAGGCGAGGATTTCTTCGCGCGATGCCGGGTCGAGGCTGTCCGCCAGCGTGCGCAGTTGATCGCGAATCAGGCGTTCCTGCTGGATGCGGGTGCGTGCGCGTTCCTGGCGCAAGGTCTCGAGATTCAGCAGCTCCGATCGAATCGCGACCACGCCGCGTGCGATGGCTCCGGCCTCGTCTTCGCTCTCTTCGTCGCCGTCGTCGAGCGCCGCATCGGTGCGGCCATTGGCCAGCGCCTTGAGCACGTTCACGGAGCGCTTGAGCGGCTCCATGGCGTGGCGCATGTAGATGGCGATGCTCAGCACCAACGCGACGGCAAACAGCAGCGCCGCAGCGAGTGCGATGGCGTTGAAGAGGCGATCGGAGCGGTAGCTGGCGGTGACGTCCTGCGTCCACACCAGCGCACCGACCACGCGTTGGTCGGTGTTGCTGAGCGGCTGGCTGATGAGCTGCAGCGCACGCGTGGATTGGTCTGCGGTATCGACCCATTCGACATCGGCCTTCTTCGCGCGCACCGGGATGATCTTGCCCGTGGCCTGCAGTGCGCCGGGCGCGGTTCCGATGGTCTCGGCTCCGCGCATGTTGGCGACAAAAATCTGGCCGCCGAGATAGCTCGCGAGATCCTGCAGATGCGGGCCGATGTCCTGTCCGATGGCGATGGCGCCGGAGTCGAATCCCACGACCGTCACCCAGTCGTATTGGCGTGGTGCGGTTTGGCTCAGCGTCTGCACCGTTTCCGCTTTGGCGTGCGCGCGTTGCACCCAGCCGATCTCGGCGATGGGTTGCGGGTCGAGCGAGGCGTCGGTGGTTGCCATCAACGCGCCGCGTGGAGACAGCACATCGATGCGCAGTCCCGGCGGTTGCTCGCGCAGAACCTGTGTGAGCAGGGCGTCCACGCGTTGCACGGAGTTGGGTGCTTCGAGATCTCGAAACGCCGGGTCTTTCAGCAAGGCATGGGCCAGCGCTTCCAGGCGCTCGAGGTTCTCGCCCTGCAGCTTGTCCCAGGCGATGCGCTGGTTCTGCAGCAGCGCATCGTTGTAGCGCTGTTGCCAGCGCTGCTCGCCGAGCCAACCCATGAGGCTCAGCGCACCGACCAGCGCGGCCATGGCGAGCAGCAGGATGAACAGAATGCGTTTTTTAAGCTGCATGGTGTTCGCCTTGCGTTGCCGTCAGCGCAGACGGTGCGGTGGGCTTGCCGAGCCTCCAGATGCCTGCGCCGAGCAGCACGGTGCCGATCACTGCCAGCATTTGCGCGGGCAGCTTCATGTGAAGTCCGATGCCCGCAAGCACCGCGCCGATCGCCACACTGACCAGAAAATGCAAGGCAGGCAATTCCCGCTTGGGTCCACCGAGCGTCAGCAGAGATCCCGCGACGAATCCAAAGCCTGCAGCGGCCAGGCACGCGACCGCGTTGTGACCGAGCGGGTTCTGCGCCAGCAGGAAATCGAGCACCCAGACCAGCGCGCAAAGCACGGTCAGCAGAGCCAGATGGCGACGCGACAGCAAGCGCTTGGAGAGCCCGGCAAACAAACCGATGCCGAGTGCGCTTTGGGTCAGCAGCGTGTCCGATGCGAATTCGTGCGTGTTGAACAGAACCGCCACCACGCCCACTGCGCAGGCCGCGATGCCCGCCGGTGTGAGCCAAGCCTCGGAGCGTGCGCGTGGCTGAAAGCGCCACGGACTGCGCGGCTGGTTCCACTGGAGCAGATAGAAGAGACTGCAGACGGCGGGCAGGGCGAGCGCGGCCGCACCCAGATGCAGGCCAATCGCGCTGTGCGTGGTGCGGGCGAGGGCGGGCGCGAGCCAGACCAGCGCCACGCTCCAGGCACTGAGGGCCGCAACGGCCCAGCGCGGATTGGTCGCGATCGCGTTGTTGCTGTACTGCGGTTGGAGCTGCACGTTCTGGCAGGCATGCAACGCGCCGCCCGCAACAAGGCCGCACAGCACATGGGTGGCGAGGAGCGTGATGTGTGCAGGCCACGCATCCAGCCAACCGCTGGCCCATATCAATCCGATTCCGCACACCAGAATGCTGCTGACGAGCGCGGTGGAAATCATGCGCCAGCGCAGTCGCGCGCTGAGCAGGGCACCTGCCCAGGCACTGACCGCCAACAGCGCAAGTGAATAGGACTGCAGTGCAACGGGCCCTGCCGTGAGCGATGCCTGGGTCACCAACGCGGCGAGCGACATGCTGGCCATCGAGATCAGCAGGCAGGCCCAGAAGGCCTGGGCTTCGGCCGCCACGACGCGGATCTGGAACAGGCCGTTTTCCGCGAAGTGGTCGGTGCTTTCCGCGCTGTGCAGCAGTTGATCGAGGCGTTCGCGGCGCGCCAGTTGCGGCTCGGTCACGCGCAGCGAAGCGATCAGGCGGCGCACGCGCACCAGCGATTCGTGCACGGTACGGGTGGTGTGTCCGAGGCCTTGAACGCGCAGGTCATATTCCTTGCGTTGATTGATGGCGAAGGAGCGGTCGTAGCGACCATTGCGGATGGAGCGAATCGCCAGACGGGTGGCGAAATTTCTCAAGCGCGGTCCCTGCGCTTCGCTGAAACGCGCCGCCAGAAACGCGAGCGCGGCCAGCAAGACGATGACCGGCAGCAGCAAGAGGGCGGACTGTTGTGCGAAGGCTTGCGCGCTGCTGGGCTTCAACGCCAAACGAACGCTGGCGAGCGGTTTGCCGGCCATCGTGATGGGTACATCGGCGCCTGCGGACGTCGACGCATCAGGGGCGGCATCGCGTTGCCGGGCTTGCTTCAGCACCGTGCCATCGGACAACACCAGTGCGATGGAATCGATGTCCGGGTAGGTGCTCAGGCGCGATTGAAAGAACTCCTCGACACCCTGGAGCTGCTGCATGGGAATGCCGACGGCGATCGCGTGCTGAACGCGTTGCGCTATCGATTGCGCGAGCAGTTGGGCACGCGCAGACTCGCTGCTTTGGCGCAGGCCTTGCAGCTGTTGGTACGTCACGCCGCACAGCGCGATGCTGGCCAGCAGCAGCAACACCATGCCGATCAGGCCAAGGCGATTGGCGGCGCTGGCGGTGCCGCGAAGGCGCGCCAAAGAAGGCGATGTTCTGGAGGGCGATGCACTCATTGCGAAGCCTCGCTTTCGTCGAGCGTGGTGATGCAATCGTCCATGCGTGTGCGCACCGCCTGTGCGGACGCGAGGGCCTGCGCCATCGCGGTGTTCTGCTCATCGTGCAGATAGCGGTACTGTGGTTTCAGTGCCCAACGTGCAGCGAGAACGGCGGCGATCGCCAGCGCCAACAGCACGGCCGCCGTGGCGAGCCAGAGCGGTGTGGCGTTGCGCAGTGCCTGCAGGCTGATGCGCGATGGCGGCGCGGCGTAGGTGGCGCTGACAAGGCCTACCACTTCGCCAAACGCGTTCTGCAGCAGCACGCCGGTGATGGCCTCGCCGCCGAGGGTGGCGGTCCATTGGCGGCGTTGTTGCTCGCCTTGCGCGGCGGCCACGGCGACCGCTGGCTGCCACGATTCGCCGATCGCGCCCCGGTCGGTGCTGAAAAGGGCGACGCCATCCTTGCGCACGACTTCGATCGCATGCAGCGCCGGATCGGCCGCCAGGGCGCGCTCCAGTTGCGCTTGAATCGCGCGGTTTTCCGACAGGTCGAGGCCCAGTGCGATGTCGGTTTCGATGGATTCCTGCAACTCGGTCACCGTGAGCGAGACGCGCGCGTGTTGAATATGGTTGACCTCGGTGCCATACACGCGCAGCAGCAGAACCGCGATCAACAACACGCCCGCACACAGGATCAACCACCACAATCCAGCGACTTCCAGCAGCGCGCCGAGTGGTGGTTTATGCGTTGGTGCAGCATCGATGGGGCTGGCGGAATCTCTATTGCTCATGCCACAATGCCCCGGCCATGGCGTGCTTCTGGTTGATCCGCAGCACGCCATGTGCACCTCACCCACGCGTTCCATTCATCCACATTTTGTCTATGAATTCTTCGGTCAAGTTGTCGTGTTCTCTGCTCGGAACAGTTCAGGAACTGCCACCGTTCTTTGAGCGCGTGGAGACTTGGGCGGAGGAGCATGACGTACCGATGGCGCTGGTCTCTTCGTTCGGGCTGATGCTCGATGAGTTGCTGACCAACGTCGCCATGCACGCCTATCAAGGCCAAGGTGGACCGATCGATGTGGAGGTGGAGTTCATCGCACCGGCGCGCTTGCGCGCGGTGATGCGCGACCACGGTCCTGCTTACGATCCCACCGCACACAAGACCCCCGACACGGAAGTCCCGATGGAAGAGCGCGAATTTGGTGGTCTCGGCGTGCATTTTGTGAAACAGTTGGCGGATCAGTTTGTCTATCGTCGGGATGGAGATGTGAATGAAGTGATCGTCAGCCGCGTGCTGCCGACGGATGACAAGCTGGCACGCAACGCCTCCGAAGACGATTGAGTTGCGTGCGCTTATCATCGACGACGAGCCCTTTTCTGATGTCCCATTTCATTGCACAGGCGAGCCTGAAAAGATCTTAGTAACACGAGCCTCCAAAGCGTTCCATCTCCACCCAGAATTTTTGAAAACAGTCCTTCATGTCCACGATGTCAGCCACTGAACTACTCTCCGAAATGGGTGCGGCACTCGGTATCCCCGCGCTGCGCGCAGACGAGCAGGGATGTTGCCGCCTGAAGTTCGATGGCGACCGGACGGTCGAGATTTTTCATGTGCCAGCGCAGCGACGTTGGCTGCTCACCTCCACGCTGCAGGTGTCTGCGGTGGGGAGTGAGCACTGGCAATTGCTGCTGCGCGGCAACTGGGCCGGCGCGGGTTTTGGTGGTGGTTGGGCGGGGCTCGATGATCAGAATCGCGTGGTTCTGCATCTGCCACTCGCCGACGGCGACGCCAGCAGTTCAGCGCTGTTGATGGCGACCGAGTTGCTGCTGGATCATGCCGAGCGCTGGGAGAAGCGCCTGTCCCAGACCCACAGCACGGCTGCGCGACCGCAGACGCCCATGGCCCTGTGGGCGCAGCGCATCTGAATCTGAATCTGAAATTTCGTTGGGTTGGGCTGGATTGGATCGGAGCGCTCAGCCCAGAACGACCGGCCCATCCGGCAGTTCGTTCTTGTGCTGTGTGTTCGCTTCGCCCGAGGCGGGGTATTGCTCGATCAACGCCGGCGTGACGATGGCGATGGCTTCGGTCAGGCCATCCTCATACTTGCCCTCGGCGAACTGCTTGCGCATTTGCTCGAGCATGTGCTGCCAGACCTTGGGCTCGACGTTGCGGGCAATGCCGCGGTCTGCCAGGATTTCAATGGCGTGCTCGGCGACCAGCAGATAGATCAGCACGCCGTTGTTGTGTTCGGTGTCCCACACGCGCAGCTTGCCGAATTGGGTGATGGCGCGGTCGCGGGCGCTGGCCGAGCGCCAGATGTACGACAGCGGCAGTCCGCCTTCGACGCAAATGCGGATCTGGCCGGTGTGGCGCTGTTCACTCGCGCGCACGCGTTCGGCCAGGCGCTTGCTGACATCGGCGGGCATCACGCTTCTCAGCGAGCCTTCTGACAGGCGATGGCGCACCAGCCGCGCCAAGCGGGCAAAAAGTCCTGTTGAGTGCCGAGAGTGCTGTTCCATCCCTGATGTGCCTTGCTTGCTTGCTGCGCTATGTTTGCGGTTGATTGGATTGTCTGTGTGCGGTTCGATGGGGCTTGTGGAGCGAGGGCTTACCAGCCTCCGGAGGCACCACCGCCACCGAAGTTGCCGCCGCCGCCGGAACTGAATCCGCCGCCACCACCGCCGCCACCGCCGCCACCAAAACCACCCCCGCCAAAACCACCGGGGAAGCCGCCGCCGTGCCCGATCGGGCCCCCGCCGCCGCGTCCGCTGAACAGCCAGGCGTC
>CALMCS010000323.1 GCA_937862875.1 uncultured Comamonadaceae bacterium | reverse complement strand
GATCGCCGTGCTTGGGATTGTTGTTCCAGTACTTCACCATGCGCACGAGACCTTTCCACTCATTGCCATAGGCTTGGTGCGCTGCGGTCGCCTTGTCCTTATGGATCTCCGGGTCCGTCTTGATCCACTTTCCGGACGCCGAATCGGGGATCTCATACTGGTCGCCGGTGTCGAATGCGGGCACCGCATCCACGCTGACCACCCGGTAGTCCGTGTTGTCCTCCGCGTCGATGTGAACACCGAAATCCACGTTGATCGAGCGCGCCTGTTTGCGCACGGCTGCCGAACCGTATTTCTCCACCAATGCAGAGTGGAAATCATCCAGCACTACCGATGCGGCCTTGCCGTGGTAATGCTTCTCCGAGTCCTTCAGCACGAAGAAGATGTCGATATCCTTGAGCGGCTTCGTCTTCGTGTATCGAGCATAGGAGCCGGTCAGGAAGCTGCGCGCAATACCGAATTTCGTCTGCAGGTAGTCTCGCACTTCGTTCTGGCGCTGCGAGGCATTCTTCTGCTCGCGCTCGTTGAGTTCCAGGCGCGACTTGAACTTGCGAAAAGCTTCATCGATCGACAGCATCAGCGTTGCCTCCAATATCCAGCCTGACCCGCCAGGCCGCTGTGTTCCACAGTCGAGCCCAGGCTCTGCTTGACCATCCCATCCGTCGAGCGATAGCTTCCTTTGCTCCACCCATCCACGTCAGGCCGCCCGGGCTTTGTATCAAGCATGACTTTGTACTTAGCCTGCGATGGCAACAGCCCAGCCTTCTTGATCGCGTATTTCAACTGCTCGGTATCTGTCCAGAAGCTGCCGTCGCCATCGGACCACCCATACACGATGTCGATATCCCATCGGGTCACAAGCTTGTCGGTTGCCGGGTTGTAGATCTCCAGAATCACCTTGCGCAGATCACCGGTCCCGAGCCACGTCTTGATGGCTCGGGTATTGCTCTCCCAGCGATCCGCAAAGTGCTCAGGGTCCAGCCCACTGAGCAGGATGATGTCTTTCAAGCTCTTGAGGATGTTGTCGGTCACATAGGTAACCGAGTGCGTGTACGAGTAGGTGGCGACGGTGCTCATGACTTGAGGAAACCTCCGAGGTCGAGCGACAGCGCTTGCCCAGCATCGTCCTGCGCCTGCGTGGCAATTCCTTGGCTCAAGTCCCGTGCAATGATGCGAGAACAGTGCTTTTTGAGCGCGGTTTGCACCCAGCCGAGCTGCTCCTTCGGACACGGCAGCGAGACTCCCCAGTCTCCCTTCAACGGCTCGAACCCCAAGACTTCTTCGTTGGCATCATCACCATCGATCGCGTCTTCGTCGAAGAGGCAGTAGATCCTGGTCCGTGGTCCATCGCATGTCGCAACGATGGGCGCGCTCTTGGGTGCCTGGTCGGCGATCAAGCTGGCGGCCACGCCCGCCACGGCCCTGAGTTCAGAGCGAGCCGTGCCGTCCTTGCCCTGAGTGAGCAGTTCGACAATGGCATCCCACGTCTGCAACGCATCGCGGTGCGGCGAACTGCGAAACGTCCGGCTGACAACGGTGGTCATTTTTGCTTCCCTCCTTGAAGGCGCATTTGCTTTGCCTGTCGTATCGCACTGCGCAGGTGCTCTACGGAAAGCTTGTTCGGATCGATAGCCACTTGCGGGTCGGCCGCGAGGGCGTTGGCTACGACCTTGCGAATGGCCCGACCATCCAATCCGACGCACTCGCCAGCACACGCGTCGAACTGGTGAGCCGAGGAAAGCTTGCCAATCCCCGGAAATGTCTTTGCCAGGCCATTCAGGCAGTCCACCAGGATCTGCTTGCAGGCATCCTTGCCGGGCAGTGGCACCTCCATCACCATGTCGCAACGAGACAGGAAGGCACTGTCGACGGCCTGTGGGAAGTTGCTGGTGGCCACGAACAGCAGATGCGGGTTGCGTTCGGCCAACATGTCCAACTGCACCAACACCGCATCGGTGGCCCGGTGCACATCAACCGGGTTGGCTTCCAGGCTGAGCTTGGCTCGATCAGCCGCAAGCGTTTCGACCTCGTCCAGAAGGACGATCGTCGGGCCCGCCGCTGCGGATTCTGCGATCGATTGCGAGAACAGGTCTGCCACGGCGCGTTGAGTCTTTCCCATTGCAGAGCTCGTCAGCGTGTGAGGCTCCACTTCCAGCAATCGAAACTTCGCAGAAGAAAAAGATTCGGCCACACGATGCGCCAAGCCCCGTGCCAAGGAGGTCTTCCCAGTCCCCGGCGGGCCGACCAACAAGATCACGCCGTGCAGGGGGAGTACCGTGCGCTCCACCTTGGGGCGCACCGTGAAGTTGACGATCGCTTGTGACAGCAACTGTTTTTTGATGGCTTCGTCCATCACGATCGAATCCCACAAGTCACCCAGCGACTTGTCCGGCAGCTTCCAGCTTCGATGGATGCCTTTCGGCAAAGTGGCGTCTGATGAAGGATTCTTGGTCATCCGTGGCTCTCGGCGGGTCAGAGAATGGTGCGATAGGTCGCCAGCACCTTGGTCGTTTGCACAAGGCCTTGGCGCAGCAGGATTTCGAGATAGCGGTCCACATCGATCGGCGGATGCTTGAGTTGGGCACGCTGGCGCTGCGCAGCCGACACTACGGCGGCCGCATCCAGATCCAGCAGGTTGTCCACAAACTCATCGGGGTGCTGCGATTCGATGCCGTACGGAGCCAGCAGATCGTTCGGGAAATCCCGTTCGTTGAACGTCACAATCACGCTCGCACCGCAGCGAATCGCCGCAGCCAGGACGTGCCGATCGTCCGGATCGGGCAATGTCAGGCCTGCCACGAGCGCTTCGTAGCCCTCCACCAAGCCGTCCGGAATGGCCCTGTCCATGAGATCCGACGTCCTGTCGACCTGAACCCGGGTGAGATCGGGGCGGTTGATCAACAGGTTGCGTTTCCACTCCTCATGAATGGCTTGGCTCCACCGCGCCCGGAAGCGGCCAGACAGGCCGAGCCACATCAGGAAATCCCGCAGTGGCGCGGGATATAGAACGCACGCGTCGTAGACGGCGGTGAATGGGGAATGCCTCATTCGTATCCCATTCCCAACTCTTGCGACTGCTGAGCGAGTTCGGCCATCGCCTGCTCACTGGCGCGCTCGCGCGCTTCCTTGTACTGCATCAGATCGGCGAACCTCACCCTGCGGTGCTTGCCGGTGCGATGAAATGCCAACACCCCATCTTCTAGCAGCTTGACGAAATGGGGACGGGACACGTTGAGCAAGTCCGCCGCCTCTTGGGTCGTCAGCTCTGCATGGACGGGCACCACCTTTACTGCATTGCCATCGGCCAACTCGGCCAGGATGTCGACCAGCAGGCGCAACGCCGAGGTAGGCAGTTCCACCTGATGAGCCTGTTTGTGGTCATCAAAGATCTGGATGTGCTGCGTCTCGAACTGGGTTGCGAGGTAAGCCGCCAAGGCACGTTGACCCTGGACGGCTGCCTTAACCTCTCCCGCGGCGGGAAGGGTCATCTTGGATTGGGCAGTGGCGGTGGTCATGGGTAGCTCCTAAGCGAAAACGGTTGCAGAGCCGATCATATTCGAAACACTCGAAAAACGCAATAATCGAAACGCGACCCGGGCTTTTGTAGGTTCGCTCGCGGCATGCCCAATCCGGTCGTCCGCCAGTTCCTATTGTTTGCGGCCTAAAACAGCCCTGATCTCCACGATCACCCCATTGCTGATCACACAGGAATGGCGCGATGGTGGCTTCGATCTGGCTGCGCGCCGCGCATCGCGGCGTGCCCACTTTTCTCGTGACGGCCCTCCTGCTGGGTCAGTCCCCGATGGCCTTGGCCGAGTCTCCGGCACAGCGCCAGGAGCTGGTCGCCGCACTGCGCCAGCTCGACGCGCTGGAGCGCACCGTCGCGGACAGCGCCGCGCATGCCCCCATCCAGCCGGGCGAGCGCTACCACTTCGACTACCCGCGGCTGCTGGCTGACCTGGCGCGTGTTCGCGCCGGCATCCAGTTCCATCTGACGCCATCGCGCGCCCAGCCGCGCGACCCCTCCGAACTGGCCGGCGACTACCGCACCGAGCGGGCGACCGAGCCGCTGCCGGCGACGACTGCGGAGGGCAAGCCATGAACGGCGCCCAGGTCTCGGCATTTCAAGCCAACAGCGGCATCGCGCCTTCCGCGATGGCGACCGTCCTGGTCGGCGTCGTGTTCGCGGTCCTGCTCGTCTGGGGCGTCTGGGCCATCCGAACGGCCTACGTGGGGTGGTCCGAGAGCCGCCTCAACCAGCGCCAGTTCCTCGGCGTCTGCATCCGCTTCGTCGCGATGTACCTCGTCCTGAGTTTCTTCCTCCTGTCCTGACCTGAAAGGCCCGACCATGCACAACCGCATCTTCACTTCCCGTTTTGCCCAGCGCGCCGCCGTGGCCCTGGGCGCCGCCGCGCTGCC
>CALMCS010000322.1 GCA_937862875.1 uncultured Comamonadaceae bacterium | reverse complement strand
CCCTGGGCACCCGATGGGGGCGGCTGGACTTCGTGCTGCACTCGATTGCCTTTGCCCCCGCTGCCGACCTGCATGGCTGCGTGGCCGACAGCTCACGCGCGGGGTTCGCGCGCGCCATGGATATTTCCTGCCATTCCTTCGCCCGCATGGCGCGGCTGGCGGAGCCGCTGATGCAGGAGGGCGGCAGCCTGATGACCATGAGCTATCTGGGCGCCGAAGAAGTCATAGACAACTACGGCCTGATGGGCCCGGTGAAGGCGGCGCTGGAGTCCACCGTGCGCTACCTCGCCACCGAATTGGGCCCGCAGGGCATCCGCGTGAATGCCGTCTCGCCCGGGCCGCTGGCCACGCGTGCGGCCTCCGGCATCCAGCATTTCGACCAGTTGCTGGCCGACGCCGCCGAGCGCGCACCGCTGCGGCGGCTGGTGAGCATTGAAGACGTGGGCGCGCTGTGCACCTTCATGGCCAGCGATGCCTCCCGCTCGATGACCGGCAGCACGCTGTATGTCGATGCAGGCTTTCACATTCTTGGCTGAGCCCGTCCTATGCCCTCCCGCACCTTCTCCCCATGCGTGCCCCGCGGCACAGCCCTGGCCCTGGCGACAACCGCGTTGGCGCTCGCAGGCTGCGCCTCCATGGCGCCACCCCTTGACACCCCGCCGCTGCCCGTGCCCGCGCGCTATGCGGCACCCGAGGCGGATGCTGGCAGCATTGCCGCCAACACCGGCTGGCGCGACTACTTCACCGACCCGGCCCTGCAGGCGCTGATAGCGCAGGCCCTGGAACACAACCGCGACCTGCGCACCGCCGTGCTGCGCGTGGACGAGGCCCGCGCCGCCTACGGCATACAGCGCGCCGACCTGCTGCCCACCATCGGGGCGCAGGCCGGGCTGGATCGCTCGCGCGTACCCGGTGACCTGAACCTGACCGGCCGGCCGGTGGTGGGCAGCCAGTACCAGGTGGGCCTGGGCCTGGCCAGCTGGGAGATCGACTTCTGGGGCCGCATCCGCAGCCTGAGCGATGCCGCACTGGAGAGCTACCTGGCCAGTGACTCCTCGCGCAGCGCCTTCACCGTGAGCCTGGTGGCCCAGGTGGCCAACGGCTACCTGGCACTGCGCGAAGTGGATGAACGCCTGGCCCTGGCCGAGCAAAGCAGCGCCAGCCGCCAGGAAAGCCTGCGCATCTCCCAGCGCCGGGTGGATGTCGGCTCCGACTCGCGTCTGCACCTGACCCAGGTGCAGACGCTGCTGACCCAGGCCCAGGCCCTGGTGGCGCAGCTGCAGCTCGACCGCGCCCAGCAGCTCCATGCGCTGGAGCTGCTGGTGGGTGCGCCGGTCACCCTGGCGCCCACCGCCGAACGCCTCCATGTGCAGCGCCTGCCACGGCTGCGCGCCGGCCTGCCGTCGCAGCTGCTGACGCAGCGGCCCGACATCGTGGCCGCCGAGCACCAGCTGCGCGCGGCCAATGCACAGATTGGCGCAGCGCGCGCCGCCTTCTTCCCCAACATCTCGCTCACCAGCTCGCTGGGCACGGCCAGCGCCGAACTGAGCGGCCTGTTTGGCAGCGGCAGCACGGCCTGGGCGTTCTCGCCCAGCATCTCGCTGCCGATCTTCAATGCCGGACGCCTGAAGAACAACCTCGAACTGACCGAGATCCGCCGCGACCTGGCGGTGGCCAGCTACGAGAAAACCGTGCAGCAGGCCTTCCGCGAGGTATCGGACGCGCTGTCCGGGCAGCAGTGGCTGGCGCGCCAGCGCGACATCGCCCAGAACGCCCTGGCCGTCCAGACCGAGCGCGCACGCCTGTCCCAGCTGCGTTACGACCACGGCTCCGCCGCGTTTCTGGATGTGCTGGACGCGCAGCGCGACCTGCTCACTGCCCAGCAGCAGGCCGTGCAGGCCTACCGCGCCCTGCTGTCCAGCCAGGTCAGCCTGTATGCCGCCCTGGGCGGCGGCACCCTCACAGAACCCACCCCGTCCACCCAGCCTACCCAGCGCGAGACACCATGACACCCGCACTCAAGAACCGACTGACCCTTCTTGCCATCGTGGCCGCGGCAGTGGCTGCAGGCGCCTATGCCTGGACGCAGATGCGCCCCACCGGCCCAGGCGACAACTTCGCCAGCGGCAATGGCCGCATCGAGGCCACCGAGGTGGACGTGGCCGCCAAGCTCGCCGGGCGCGTACAGGACATCGCGGTACAGGAGGGCGACTTCGTCACCTCCGGCCAGCTCCTGGCCCACATGCAGATCGACACGCTGGAGGCCGTGCTGGCCGAGGCCGTCGCGCGCCAGCAGCAGTCCGTGGCCGCCCTGGCCAGCGCGCAGGCACTGGTGGCCCAGCGCGAAAGCGACAAACAGGCCAACCAGGCCGTGCTGGCGCAGCGGCAAAGCGAGCTGGATGCCGCGGTGCGGCGCCTGGCGCGCTCGCAAACCCTGGTGCGCGAGGGCGCCTCATCCGACCAGGAAGTCGATGACGATCGCGCCAAGGAACGTAGCAGCCAGGCCGCCGTGGTGGCTGCCAAGGCGCAGGTGAATGCCGCGCAGGCCGCCATCGACGCCGCCCGCACCCAGGCCGCGGGTGCGCGGGCCACCGTTGCTGCAAACGACGCCACCGTCGCCCGCGCCAAGGCCGACATCACCGACAGCGCCCTCACCGCGCCGCGCGGTGGCCGCGTGCAGTACCGCCTGGCGCAGCCCGGCGAGGTGCTGGGCGCGGGCGGCAAGGTGCTGAACCTGGTGGATCTGTCGGACGTCTATATGACCTTCTTCCTGCCCGAGACCGTGGCCGGCCGCGTGGCCCTGGGCAGCGATGTGCGCATCGTGCTCGATGCCGCGCCGCAGTACGCCATACCGGCCAAGGTGAGCTTTGTCGCCAGCACCGCGCAGTTCACGCCCAAGACGGTGGAGACGCAAAGCGAACGGCAGAAGCTGATGTTCCGCATCAAGGCGCAGATCGACCCGCAGCTGCTGCAAAAGCACCTGCGCCAGGTCAAGACCGGTCTGCCCGGCGTGGCCTGGGTCAAGCTGGACGCACAGACGCCCTGGCCCGCCAACCTCGACACCGCCCTGCCGGAGTGACGACGCGTGTCGGCTGAAACTCTCGAACCCGTCGTGCGGCTGCAGGCCGTGGCGCTGCATTACGGCAAGACGCAGGCCCTGGCCGGTGTCACCCTGGACATTCCGGCCGGCCGCATGATCGGCCTGATCGGGCCGGACGGCGTAGGCAAGTCCAGCCTGCTGTCGCTGGTGGCCGGCGCGCGCGCCGTGCAAGAGGGCAGCGTGCAGGCCCTGGGCGGCGACATGGCGGACAAGCGCCATCGCGATCGGGTCTGCCCGCGCATCGCCTACATGCCGCAGGGCCTGGGCAAGAACCTGTACCCGACGCTGTCGGTGGAGGAGAACCTGCAGTTCTTCGCGCGCCTGTTCGGCCACGGCCCGGCCGAGCGGCGCCGGCGCATCGACGACCTGACGCACAGCACCGGCCTGGGGTCGTTCCTGTCGCGGCCGGCGGGCAAGCTCTCGGGCGGCATGAAGCAAAAGCTGGGGCTGTGCTGCGCCCTCATCCACGACCCCGACCTGTTGATCCTGGACGAGCCCACAACCGGGGTCGATCCGCTGGCGCGCGCGCAGTTCTGGGATTTGATCAAGCGCATCCGCCAGGACCGCCCGCAGATGAGCGTGATCGTCGCCACCGCCTACATGGACGAGGCGCAGGGCTTCGACTGGCTGGTGGTGATGGACGAGGGCCAGGTGCTGGCCACCGGCACGCCGGCCGAGCTGTTGGCGCGCACCGCGAGCAGCTCGCTCGAAGGCGCTTTCATCGCCCTGCTGCCCGAAGAGAAAAAACGCGGCTATGCGCCGGTGGAGATACCGCCGCTGCCGGACGGCGGTGCCGACGACATCGCCATCGAGGCCCAGGGCCTGACCATGCGTTTTGGCGACTTCACCGCCGTGGACAGTGTGAGCCTGCGCATACGGCGCGGCGAAATTTTCGGCTTTCTCGGCTCCAACGGCTGCGGCAAATCCACCACCATGAAGATGCTGACCGGCCTGCTGGAGGCCAGCGCCGGCCAGGCCTGGCTGTTCGGCCAGGAGGTGGACCCGAAGAACATCGCCACGCGCCAGCGCGTGGGCTACATGTCGCAGGCCTTCTCGCTCTACGGCGAGCTGACGGTGCGGCAAAACCTGGTGCTGCACGCGCGCCTGTTCCATGTGCCCGAGACCGAGGTGGAGCAGCGCGTGGCCGAGATGGTGCAGCGCTTCGACTTGGTAGGGGCGCTGGACAGCCTGCCCGAAAGCCTGCCGCTGGGCATGCGCCAGCGGCTGTCGCTGGCGGTGGCCATGGTGCACAAGCCGGACCTGCTCATCCTCGACGAGCCGACCTCGGGCGTGGACCCGGTGGCGCGCGACAACTTCTGGCGCCTGCTGGTCGAGCTGTCGCGCCGCGACAAGGTCACGATCTTCATCTCCACCCACTTCATGAACGAGGCCGAGCGCTGCGACCGCATGTCGATGATGCACGCCGGCAAGGTGCTCGACAGCGACGCGCCCGCCCGCCTGGTGGCCAAGCGCGGCGCCAGCAGCCTCGAAGAGGCCTTCATCGGCTACCTGGTGGAGGCCGGCGGCGGCGCCGCACCGGATGCAGCGCCCGCCGCCGCCGCACCGGCCGCAGCCCCGGTCAGCGCCGAGCATGCGAGGCCATCGGGCTTTTCGCTGCAGCGCCTGTGGAGCTACCTGTGGCGCGAGACGCTGGAGCTGCAGCGCGACCCGGTGCGCGCCACGCTGGCCCTGGGCGGCTCGCTGATCCTGATGTTCATCATCGGCTTTGGCATCAGCATGGACGTGGAGGACCTGCGCTACGCGGTGCTCGACCGCGACCAGAGCACGCTGAGCCAGAACTACACGCTGAACCTGGCGGGCTCGCGCTACTTCCTCGAGCAGCCGCCCATCGTCGATGACGCCGACATGGAGCGGCGCATGCGCAGCGGCGAGCTGGCGCTGGCGCTGGAGATTCCGCCCGGCTTCGGCCGCAGCGCGACGAGCGGGCGCCAGGTGGAGGTGGGCGCCTGGATCGACGGCTCCATGCCGCAGCGCGCCGAGACCGTGCGCGGCTATGTGCAGGGCATGCACCAGCAATGGCTGGGCGAGCAGGCGCAGGCGCGCGGCATGGCCACCGGCGGCTCGGTAGGCATAGAGACGCGCTTTCGCTACAACCCCGACGTGAAAAGCCTGCCGGCCATGGTGCCGGCCGTGATCCCGCTGCTCTTGATGATGCTGCCGGCCATGCTCACCGCGCTGGCGGTGGTGCGCGAGAAGGAGATGGGCTCCATCATCAACCTGTACGTCACGCCGGTGACGCGCACCGAGTTCCTGCTCGGCAAGCAGCTGCCCTACGTGGCGCTGGCGATGCTGAACTTCCTGCTGATGTGCCTGCTGGCCGTCACCGTCTTTGGCGTGCCCATGACCGGCAGCTTCTTCACGCTGGCGCTGGCGGCACTGATCTTCAGTTTCTCGGCCACCGGCATGGGGCTGCTGGCCTCGGCCGTGACGCGCAGCCAGATCGCCGCGATGTTCTTCGCCATGATTGGCACGCTGATTCCGGCCACGCAGTTCGCCGGGCTGACGGATCCCGTAGATTCGCTACAGGGGGCGGGACGGTTCATCGGCGACATCTACCCCGCGACCTACATGTTCTCCATCAGCCGGGGCGTGTTCAGTAAGGCGCTTTATATGTCCGACCTGCATTCGCAGTTCTGGCCGTTGCTGCTCTCGGTGCCGGTGATCATTGGCGTCGCCATCATTCTTCTGAAAAAGCAGGATCAGTGATGCCGCGCCATCTTGCCAACATCTACCGCCTGGGCGTCAAGGAACTGTGGAGCCTGCTGCGCGACCCGGTCATGCTGGTGCTCATCGTCTATACCTTCACGGCCTCGGTCTATACCGCTGCCACGGCCATGCCCGAGACGCTGCACAACGCCGCCATCGCGGTGGTGGACGAAGACGCCTCCAACCTCTCGGGGCGCATCATCTCGGCCTTCTATCCGCCGCAGTTCGGCACGCCGCAGCTGATCTCCCCCGAGGAGATGGACGCCGGCATGGACTCCGGCCGCTACACCTTCGTGCTGCGCATCCCCTCGGGCCTGCAGCGCGACGTGCTGAGTGGCCGCGCGGCCGCGCTGCAGCTGAACGTGGACGCCACACGCATGAGCCAGGCCTTCACGGGCAGCGGCTACGTGCAGCAGATCGTGCAGGGCGAGATCAACGAATTCACCCAACGCTACCGCACCACCACCGTACTGCCGGTGGAGCTGTCGCTGCGCGCACGCTTCAACCCGGAACTGAACAAGACCTGGTTTGGCTCGCTGATGCAGATCATCAACAACGTGACCATGCTGTCCATCATCCTGACCGGCGCGGCCCTGATCCGCGAGCGCGAGCATGGCACCATCGAGCACTTGCTGGTCATGCCCGTGACGCCCACCGAGAACATGCAGGCCAAGGTCTGGTCCATGGGCGCGGTGGTGCCGCGTCCGGCCTCTCGGCGCCTGCGG
>CALMCS010000321.1 GCA_937862875.1 uncultured Comamonadaceae bacterium | reverse complement strand
TCCACGGGTGCCTGCAGCAGTTCATTGATGGCGATGACGCCTGCGCCGCCGGGTTTGGCGTCGACGATGAAGGGATGCTTGGTCATGCGCGTGAGCTGGTCGCTGAGTGCACGCGCCACCAGGTCGGGGGAGCCACCGGCGGGCCCGGCGATCACGATGCGCACGGGCTTGTCGGGCCATTTGTCGGCCGTACTTTGCTGGGCAAAACCGTGCATCCCAAAGCTGCCAAGCGCGAGCGCGGAGGACGCGCGCAGAACGCTTCGCCGAGTCAACCTGTTGTCTTTATTCATTGGGGTCTCCTGTCCTCTGTTGTCGGAAATATAGGGAGGACGAGTAGCAAATGTATAGATATGCAGATAGAATTTTTCTCTTTATCCGCCAGCAATTTTCCATTTCACGCCATTAAGTGAAAACCCTGACGGGTCGCAATGCAGTCTCGAAAGACTCTATCCACAGAATTTGAGTTGCTATGGACACCCTGGTTAGAACGATCACGCTGAATGGGTTTGTGGAGGTCTGCAAGCTGCATGGATTGAACTCCCATGCGCTGCTGGGCAAGGTTGGCTTGGACGCCAGCACGCTCGTGGACCCAGAGCGGCATATCTCTGCCGAGACCCAATGCAAGCTGCTGGAGCTGGCGGCGAAGGAATCGTCGTGCTCGGCGTTTGGCGTGCAGATGGCGCAGAGTCGGCAAGCGCTGGACTTCGGCATTCTGGGCGTTCTCATGCGGCACAAACAGTGTTTGCGCGATGTGTGGCTGAGCGGCATTCAGTACCAGCGCTTGCTCAATGGTGCGGTGGCTTTGACGCTTGAGTCGCATGGCGAGTTGAGCATTCTGCGGTTTGAATTGCTGGTGGATACCAAGACTCCGCACCAGCAATCGTCCGAGCTGGTGGCCGGCGTGCAGGTGCGTACATGCCAGGGCGTGCTGGGCAGCACCTGGTCGCCGCGTGCCGTGCATTTCATGCACCCCGCGCCGAAAGAGCTGTACCTGCACAAGAAGTTTTTTGGGTGCCCGCTGCACTTCGACAGCGAGTTCAACGGGCTGGTCTTGCGCGACAGCGATCTGAGCGCACCCAACCCCGCTGCCGATCCTGAGTTGGTGCGCTACGCCGAGAGCGTGGCGATGCCGCTCAAGGAGTCGGGCGAGAACCCACTGCTGCAGGAGGTGCGCAAGAACATCTATCTGCTGATGCCGGTGGAGCAGGCGCGCATTGAGCGCGTGGCCGATCAGATGAACCTGAGTTCACGCACTTTGCAGCGGCAGTTGGAGCAAAACGGCACGAGCTTTTCCGATTTGCTCGACAACGTGCGGCGAAATCTGGTGCTCAGGTATATGAAAAATAGCCACTACTCCATTGGCCAGGTGGCGGCCCTCACGGGGTATTCGCGCCAGGCTTCATTCACCCGCTGGTTTCATTTGAACTTTGGAATGAGCCCGCGTGATTGGCGTAACGCGAATCCGGTGTGAGTCCAGAAATTCGTGCCCGGGGCAGGGCCGTTCTGGATCAGTCGCGCTGCGTTTGACGCTCTAAAAAAATGCTTTGAAACCAATGCGTTGCACCCCATTCGGGTGCACGCGTTGCGACCCTTTTCGCGTGTAAATCACGTGCTCTGTGCTGCCTAGGTGTTTTCCATAGATGGCGCGAAATACCAAAAGTTTGGCGTGATAAGAGAAGTTCAAGCACTGCGTTTGAATAAAGTCCACTCACGAAAAGTCATCGAGATTTGTTTTTAGTCGCTACCAAAAAACGACTTGAGCGATCGATGACTTTCTAGAAATTCTGCATTCATTCAGTGCAGATATGGAGCCCACTTTTTTGTTCGCGGTGCTTGAGTGTTTCAGCCACCGCCTTATCGCCGATTGATTGGAGTTTGTATGCCTAAGATGACCCGTTTTTATGAAGTTGGTGGACCCGAAGTTCTGCGTTATGAAGACGTGGAAGTGGGCGAGCCTGGTGCTGGCCAGGTGCGCCTCCAACATGGTGCAGTGGCGTTGAACTTTGCCGATACCTATTTCCGCTCGGGTTTGTATCCCGCGCAACTGCCATCGGGCATCGGCAGCGACGCCTGCGGCACTATCACCGCTGTGGGTCCTGACGTCACCGACTTCAAAGTAGGCGACCGCGTCACCTACACCGGCGCGCACAACACGCTTGGCGCCTACAGCACCGAGCGCCTCATTGATGCCTACACGCTGATTCGCCTGCCCGATGCGATTGGCTTCGAGACGGCGGCTGCCATCACCATGCGCGGCCTCACGGCTGCGTATCTGATGCGCCGCCTTTATGACTTCAAGGGCGGAGAAACCGTGCTGCTCCACGCTGCTGCAGGTGGCGTGGGGCTGCTGGTTTCGCAGTGGGCCAAGCTGCAGGGTCTGAACGTCATCGGCACGGTTTCCTCCGAAGCCAAGGCCGACGTGGCCAAGGCGCACGGCTGCGACTACACCATCAACTACAGCAACGAAGACGTAGCCAAGCGCGTGCGTGAAATCACCGCGGGCAAGGGCGTTGACGTGGTGTTCGACAGCGTCGGCAAGGATACCTTCGAAGGTTCGCTCAACAGCCTCAAGCGTCGTGGCCTGATGGTTTGCCTGGGCACGGCGTCGGGCCAGATTCCACCGTTCAATCCGCAGATTCTGGCCATGAAGGGTTCGCTGTTCCTCACGCGTCCCGCATCGGCCGACTACATTGCCGACCCGGTTGAAAAGGCCGCTCTCGCAAGCGAGCTGTTCGAACATGTAGCGGCTGGCCGCATTCGTGCAGACATCACCAAGCGCTACGAACTCGCAGACGCCGTGCAGGCGCACCGCGACCTGGAAGCGCGAAAAATCATTGGCTCGGCCCTCCTCACTGTCTAGACCTCGGCGTTCAAAGGAGACAAACATGAAAGTAGAACAACTGACCTGCGCCATCGGCGCTGAACTCACCGGCGTGAATTTGAGCGATGCAGTGCGTGACGAGGCACTGTTCGCAGAAATTCGCCAGGCGCTGCTCAAGCACCGCGTGGTGTTTCTGCGCAATCAGGATATTTCGCGCGCCGACCATGTGGCCTTTGCCCGCAAGTTTGGCGAGCTGGAAGACCATCCGGTGGTGGGTTCCGACCC
>CALMCS010000320.1 GCA_937862875.1 uncultured Comamonadaceae bacterium | reverse complement strand
CACCTCGGCACTGGTGACCAATCTGGCCGTGCACTTCAAGCTCGGCCGCGAAAACTCCGAGGCCTGGGTGACCACGCTCGACAAGGGCCAGGTCGTTCCCAACGCGGTGATTCGCGTCTCGACCTGCTCCGGCAAGGAACTGGCCAGCGCCACCACCAACGCGCAGGGCATTGCTCAATTCGATGGACTCGATCCGAGCCCCGAGCGCTGCGGCGGTGAGGACTACCGCGAGGCCTATTTCGTGAGCGCCCGCTCCAAGGGAGCCGACGGCGTGGAAGACCTCGCGTTCACGTGGAGCGACTGGCAGCGCGGCATCGAGCCATGGCGCTTCAACGTGCCCACCAGCCGCGAGGCCGAGCCCGACACCGTTGCCCACACCGTGTTCGATCGCACCCTGCTGCGGGCCGGCGAAACCGTGTCGATGAAGCACTATCTGCGCGGGCAGAACATGAAGGGCTTTTCCATTCCCGATCAGATGCCCAACCAGATGGTCATCACCCATCTGGGAAGCGGCCAGCAGTTCACCGAAGAGCTGAAATGGACCAAGACGCCGACCGGCGGCATCAGCGCGAAGAACACCTTCCACATTCCTGCGGCGGCCAAACTGGGCATGTACAACGTCCAGCTGCGCAGCGGCGGGAACGACCGCATGTCCTATTCGTCGGGCATGTTCCGCGTCGAGGAGTTCCGCCTTCCCGTGTTCGAGGGGCGCATTGCACCGGTCGAGAAAACACCGCTGGTGCGCGCCCGTGCCGTGCCGGTCGATGTGCAGATCAACTACGTCTCCGGCGGTCCGGCCTCGCGCCTGCCGGTGCGCGTGTCGGCCATGGTGCGCGGCAAGTCGGTCGGCTTTGAAGACTTTGACGCCTTCAGCTTCCAGCCACCGCGCAAGCGCGACGCAGCGCCCGGCGGCAACAGCGACGACGAAGAGGCAGCGTCCTCTGACGACAATCGCGTGATCGCCGACAAGCTGCCCATCACGCTCGATGCCAAGGGTGCCGGTCGTGTCACGATCGATAAGGTACCGGCCGCGGCGCGTCCGCAAACGCTGGTGCTCGAGGCGACGTATTCCGATCCCAACGGCGAGGTGCAGACGCTCTCCAGCACGCAGTCGCTGTGGCCTGCGGCGGTGATCGCCGGTATCAAGACCGAGGGCTGGGTGTCTGCGTCCAGCAAGATGCGCTTCCAGACGCTGGCGCTGTCACTCGATGGCAAGGCGCAGGCCAATGTGCCGATGGAAGTGCAGGCCGTCGCACGCATCACCACGACCAGCCGCAAGCGCATGGTGGGCGGTTTCTACAGCTACGACAACAAGACCGAAACCAAGGACCTGGGCACGGTCTGCACCGGCAAGACCGACAACCGCGGCCTGCTGCTGTGCGAGACCAAGATCCAGGAAGCGGGCGAAGTCGAATTCATCGCCAAGGCCCGCGACAAGGACGGCAACGAGTCGTTTGCCGCATCCACCGTGTGGGTGACCAAGCAGGGCGAGCTGTGGTTTGGTGGCGAAGACCACGACCGCATCGACGTGCTGCCAGAAAAGAAGAGCTACCAGCCGGGCGAGACGGCCCAGCTGCAGGTGCGCATGCCCTTCCGTTTCGCCACCGCGTTGGTGTCGGTCGAACGCGAAGGCATCTTGAGCTCCGAAGTGGTACAGCTCAACGGACAGGACCCGACGCTGCACGTGAAGATTCAGGACAGCTGGGGCCCGAACGTCTATGTCTCGGTGCTGGTGCTGCGCGGTCGCCTGCGCGAAGTGCCTTGGTACAGCTTCTTCACCTGGGGCTTCAAGTCGCCCCGTGAATGGTGGAACGCCTTCTGGTACGACGGCAAGGAATATGTCGCACCGACCGCGATGGTCGATCTGTCCAAGCCGGCCTACCGCTTCGGCATGGCCGAATTGCGCGTTGGCATCAAGGGCCATCAGCTCGATGTGAAGGTGGCCACCGACAAGGAAAGCTACCCCGTGCGCGGCAAGGCGCAGGTCACCATCACGGCCACGCTGCCCGATGGCAAACCGGCCGCCAACGCCGAAGTGGCGCTGGCCGCGGTCGATCAGGCACTGCTCGAACTCATGCCCAACAACAGTTGGAATCTGCTCGAATCCATGCTGCAGCGCCGCTCCTGGGGCGTCGAGACATCGACCGCGCAGATGGAACTCATCGGTCGTCGCCACTACGGCAAGAAGGCCGTGGCGGCCGGCGGTGGCGGCGGTGGTGGACAGGCGCGCGAGTTGCTCGATACGCTGCTGCTGTGGGAGCCTTCGATCAAGCTCGATGAAAAGGGCCAGGCGAAGGTGACGGTGCCGCTCAACGACGCACTCACCACGTTCAAGATCGTGGCGGTGGCGGACTCCGGTGTCGGCCTGTTCGGCACGGGCAGCACCAAGATCAGCGCCACGCAGGATCTGCAGATCATCAGCGCCTTGCCGCCACTGGTGCGCGAGGACGATCAGTTCCGCGCCCAGATCTCGCTGCGCAACACCACCAAGAACCCGATGAAGGTCGAGGTCACGCCAAGCGCCACGCTGCTCACACTCGACAAGCAGACGGTCGACATTCCGGCCAACGATTCGCGCGAAGTGTTCTGGGATGTGACCGCTCCGGCGCAGCTCACGCAGACGCGTGCGCAGGCGCTGATGTGGGTGATCGAGGCGCGTGATGTCACGAACGGCACCAATGGCACGAACGGTGCGCGCGATGCCCTCAAGGTCTCGCAGCGCCTGATTCCTGCGGTTCCGCTCACGGTTCAGCAAGGCACGCTGATGCAGGTCGACGGCAGCAATGTGTCGATGAGCGTCGCACCTCCGGCCGACGCCATCCCGGGCCGCGGCGGCATCAAGCTGTCGCTGCAGCCCAAGCTCGCAGAAGGACTGCCGGCGATCCGCGACTGGTGGACCGACTATCCATACATCTGCCTCGAGCAGAAGACCAGCAAGGCGGTCGGTCTGCGCGACGGCCAGATGTGGCAATCGGTGATGTCGCAGCTGCCGACCTATCTGGACGGCGATGGTCTGGCGCTGTATTTCCCGCCACGTGCCGGCGACGCCAAGAAGGGCAGCGATGTCCTCACGGCGTACCTGTTGGCGGCGGCGAATGATGCCTCT
>CALMCS010000319.1 GCA_937862875.1 uncultured Comamonadaceae bacterium | reverse complement strand
TCTGGTCTTGCCGGTTCTGCACGGCGGTCGGGTCGGCGGGCTGGGCCGCCGTCGACGCAGGCCCGGCCGCCAGCGGGTCGAAGGCCGCATTGGCGGTGAAGCCCGGCGCAGCGGCTACCTGTGTCTGCGCCACCGGCGCGGCCTTCTGCGAACCAGAGCGGAAGAACACCGCCGATGCCGCTGCTGCTTCGGCTTCCTTGCGCAACGCGTCGTTGGGGTCGTTGCCGGGGGCCGCGTAGGCGGCCGTCACCGGCTGCTGCGACTTCACAATGGCCGGGCCAAGATCGCCTGGCAGCGGCGGCCCCAACTCCGGCACGGATGCCGCCAAGGGGGGCGGCAGCTTCGAGTAGTCCGCCGGCAGCGCGTCCAACCCTTCGGACTTCGAGACGCGATCGACGTTGTAAAGCTCGGTCTGCTCGCCTGCACCGCGCCGCTGCGGTTGCAGCGACCACATCAGCGCGCCGAGCACAGCGACCGAGAGACCGCCGACGAGGATGGCCAGCGTGCGCCGGTTCAGGCGCGTGACCGGGCGCGGTTGGGCGCGCAGCGCAACTGCCTCGGGTGCCACCTTGCCCGCATGCGGCGTGGCGAGGTCGGGAGTGTCGTCCTGGCTCATGGTCAGTTCCTCCGCGCCAAGCCATCCGTGCGTTCGATACGCACCACGTCACCCTTGTCGCCGCCCAGGCGCAGTTCGGCCGCGCCGAACAGCCGATCCACGATGTAGTAAGGCGAGCGAAAACGGTAATTCACCAGTTGTCCGTCGCCCTGCGCGCCGATGACGAACAGCGGTGGCAGCTCGCCTTGGGCGATTCCCGGCGGGAACTGGATATAGACCTTCTCGCCATCGTCGAAGGCGCGCAGCGGCTTCCACGGCGGATTGCTGCCTGAGACGGAATATCGGAAGCGGATCTTCTCCAGCGACAGTCCGGTATCGACCGGTGCGGCGGCGCTAGCCGCCTGCGACTGGCGCTGCAAGGCCAACATCCGGTCTTTTGGGTAGTCCCAGGACACCGACGCCATCCATGCCTTTTCCGTCGAGGTCAGTTCCAGCAGGTATGTTCTGCGACTGGTGGTGATGACCAAATTCGTCTTGAGGCCTGAGCGGATGGGCTTGACCAGCACATTGATGCGCATCGCGTCGCCGCTGCCGCTGGACGTGTCACCGACGATCCAGCGCACGGTATCGCCGGCTGCGACCGTCACTAGTTCCTCGCCCGGCTGCAAGGAAACCACGGTCACGCGTCCCGGCGCGGCATAGACTTGGTAGAGCGCACCATCGGTGAAGGGCCACACCTGAATCGCATTGACGTAGCCCTCGCGCGTGGGCGCGATGCGCGCCTCGGCATTGGCACGGGAAACGCGCACCTTCTCATCGGCCGGCTCCGGCTTAGCCGGGGCCGCGTCCAACTCGTGCAGCGGCTTCAACTGCGCTGGCAGCGCCAGCGGCTCGGGCATGGCGACGACTTCCACTGGAGCAGGCGGCTCCGGCAGCGGCTGTGCCTGCACCGGCTCATCGAGCGAAATGGACGGAGGCGGCTTGCCCTGCGAAGCGCAGCCCGACAGGGCCACCACGGTCAGCGCGAAAGCGTATAAGCGGAAAGACAGGTTCATGGCTTGGCTCCTTCAGAAGAATCCAGTTCGCGGCTCCACGACAGGCCGTTGACGTAGATACCCAGCGGGTTCTTGCGCAGGCGCTGTTCGGTGCGCGGGGTTTGCAGGACGGTGGAAAGCACCGCGTTCCATCGCTCGGTCCCGGCGGGGGCACCGTTGATGAACCGTTGCTCCGTCCAACGGACGTTGAACGAGGCATCGCTGGCGCGTACCACGCTGGTGATCTGCACCGTCACCGACTCGCGGCCAACACGGGCGAAAGGATCGTTCTTGCTGGCGTAGTCGTTGAGCACCGCCGCGCCTTTGTCGGTGGTGTAGTCGTAGGCGTCCAGCCAGTTTTGCCGCACCACGATGGGATCGATAGACAGCGAGCGCACCAGCGTCACGAAGCGCGCCAGGTGGTGCGCGATCTGCGCATCGGCGGGCCGGTACGGCGTGGCGGCTTCGCCGACGGCGCGCACCTGCCCCGACTGATCGACCTCGATGACGTAAGGGGTGACGATGGACTGCGCCGAGCGCCACACCAGGCCACCGGCCATCAGCAGCGCAAGCGTGAGGCAGCCGAAGGCCATAAAACGCCAGTTCTTGGCCTGGACGCGGGCCGAGCCGATGCGCTCGTCCCACACCTGCGCGGCGGATTGGTACGGGGTGGCAGGCTGCGGCGTGTCGGCATAGCGCACCTGCGGGCGTTTGAATCGCATAGGGTTCTCCTTGGTGGTCAGGTATCGGGTCACGCATCGGGGCGCAGGCTTGGGCCTTGCCCTGAGCCGCCGCCGTCGCCACTGCGCAGCGTGTGGGCTGCGGTGGTTGCGGCATGGGTGATCTGCTGGCGGCGGTGCATCCGCTTTGCCCAGGCGGGTTGCTCTTGCTTCGGCGCGCTGGCTGCGCCTTCGCCTGCGGCGGCCTGGCCGGAACCGGCAGCGCCGACATCCGCACCGTTCCATCCTGCCCGGAAGGAGTCGGCCACCTTCTGACCGGCAGCGGAAGCGCCCGATGCAGCTCGGCGGCCTGCCGCTTGCGCGCCGGTCTTGGCGACATTGCCGAGGCCCGCAGCCGCGCCTTTAGCCCCGCCGCCCGCAGCGGCGGAACCGGCCTGGAATGCGGACTTGGCGCTGCTGGCCGCCGACGTGGCGGCGCGTGCGCCGCTCCCGGCCAGCTTTGCGGCGGCCGGGGCCATGCGTGCGCCCGCCATGACGGCACCGCCCACGCCGGTCGCGGCGGCACCGATGGCAACACCCGTGCCTACCGCGCCGACGGCAGCGCCCGCCATCGCACCCGCGCCGAGCTGCGGCGCACCGGACACAAGGCCCGTGGCGATGCCGGGGCCGAAGATGCCCAGCGCCAGCAAGGCAAGCGAAGCCAGCATCACGACAAGCGCATGGTCGATGGAAGGCTCGTCGGGATGAACCTGGAACTCCGCGAACAGGCCCGAGCCGATGCCGACGATTACCGCCAGCACCAAGACCTTGATGCCTGACGAAACCACATTGCCGAGCACCTTTTCCGCGAGGAACGAGGTTTTGTTCCAGAGCGCAAACGGGATCAAGACGAAGCCGGCAAGCGTGGTCAGCTTGAACTCGATCAACGTGATGAAAAGCTGAACCGCGAGCACGAAGAAACAGAGGATCACCACCAGCCAAGCGATGAACAGCACCACGATGGGGTCGAGGTTCACGAACACTTCGGGGAAGCCGGCCATGTCACCGATCTGGTCGAGGATCGGCGCAGCGGCGTCGATGCCGGTCTTGGCAAGCCGACCCGGCTGCAAGAAGTTCTCCATCGTTATGGCCGAGCCAGTGGCGGTGATGCCTAGCCCGGCGAACGAGCGGAACACGATGCTCGACAGCCAATTGAAGTTACCGATGATGTAGGCGAAGGCACCGACGTAAAGCACCTTGCGCAGCAGCTTGGCGATCACGTCCTCGCCCTGGCCGGT
>CALMCS010000318.1 GCA_937862875.1 uncultured Comamonadaceae bacterium | reverse complement strand
GTGACAGGCCCGATGTGCGGCCCCACCATCTTCCGTTCGTCCTTCAGCAATTGGCAAACCGCCTACCCGATGGGCGTGGTGGCAGCCAAGCAGGAAGGCAAGAAGAACGTGATGACCATCACCTGGAAATACGCAGCGGGTGAAGAGTCCGTGAACGGTTTCAAGGAAGGCTTCGAGAAGAACGGCGGCAAGGTGAACAAGCAACTCACCGTGCCGTTCCCGAACGTCGAGTTCCAGGCGCTGCTGACCGAAATCGCGGCCGCCAAGCCGGATGCCGTCTACGCCTTCTTTGCCGGTGCGGGTGCCGTGAAGTTCGTGAAGGATTACCACGCGGCGGGCCTGTCGAAGACCATTCCTCTGTATGGCCCCGGCTTTCTTACGGATGGCACGCTGGACGCTCAGGGCGAGGCCGCACAAAACATGCTCACCACGCTGCACTACGCCGACGAGCTCGGTACACCACGCGACACCACGTTCCGCACCAACTACGCCAAGGCCTACAAGCTGATGCCCGACGTGTACGCCGTGCAAGGCTACGACGCGGCGCAGATGCTGGCCGTGGGCCTGAAGGCTGCGGGTGGCGATGTCTCGAAGAAAGACCTGTTCCGCGCCGCGGTCGAGAAAGCCACGATCGCCAGCCCACGCGGCGACTTCACGCTGAGCCGCGCACACAACCCGGTGCAGGACATCTATCTGCGCAAGGTGGATGGCAAGGAGAACAAGAAGATCAGCATCGCGGTGAAGGGTCTCGCCGACCCCGCGCGCGGCTGCAAGCTCTGATTTTTCTTTTTGATCCTTCCTCCGAGAGATTGCCGTGGATCTAGCCACTTTTCTGGTGCAGTGCCTGAACTCCGTGCAGTACGGGCTGCTGCTTTTCCTGCTGGCCTCCGGGCTGACGCTGATCTTCGGCATCATGGGGGTGATCAACCTCGCGCACGGCAGTTTCTACATGATCGGCGCGTACATTGCGTTCGCGCTGGCGCCGTATCTGGGGCAGCACTTCATCACCATGCTGGTCGTCGGCATGGTGCTGGCGGCCGCGCTCGGCTACCTGCTGGAATGGGCGTTCTTCAGTTTTCTGTATGAACGCGATCACCTGCAGCAGGTGCTGATGACCTTCGGCCTGATTCTGGTGTTCGAGGAGCTGCGCGCGATTCTCGTGGGCAACGACGTGCATGGCGTGCAGCCACCCGAATGGCTGTCCGGCAGCTTCTCGCTGGCCGGCATGATGAGCTATCCGTGGTATCGCGTGTTCGCTGCGGTCACCTGTCTGGTGGTGGCGGTGGCGATGTACTGGATGGTCAACCGCACACGCCTCGGAATGATGGTGCGCGCGGGGGCAAGCAACCGTGACATGGTGCGGGGCCTCGGCATCAACATCAAGCGCCTGTACCGCATCGTCTTCGCGCTCGGCGTGGCGCTCGCGGCACTGGCCGGCATGATTGCCGCGCCGATGGCGTCGGTCTATCCCAACATGGGCTCGAGCGTGCTCATCATCTGCTTTGTGGTGGTGGTCATCGGCGGTATCGGTTCGATCACCGGCGCGCTGATCGCCTCCTTGCTCGTCGGCTTCGTCGACACCTTCGGCAAGGTGTTCTTTCAGGAACTCAGCGGCATGAGCATCTACCTGCTCATGGCCATCATTCTGGTTTGGCGGCCCGAAGGCCTGATGGGCAAGAGGAGCTAGGCCATGACTGCATCATTGAACACCTCCGCGAACAACCTCGCGCCGCAAGCAGAGGCCTACGCCGAAGCCCCTCTGATCAGCGCCAAGAGCATGCCGACGCGCGCTTCCAGCGGTGTTCACGCCATGGTCATACCGCTGATCTCCGCCGTGGTGCTGGCATTCGCCGCGCCCTACTGGTCGCCCTATCTGTCGGGCCTGTAGGTGAAGATCATGATCCTCTCGATCTTCGCCCTGAGCCTGCAACTGCTGGTGGGCGGCACCGGACTGGTGAGCCTCGGACACGCCGCGTTCTTCGGCATTGGTGCCTACGCCACCGTGCTCGCGAGTTCACCCGAGGGCGGCAACCTGCTGGTGCTGCTGCTCGCCGCGCTCGTCGCCTCGGGCCTGAGCGCGCTGGTCATCGGCGCGTTCAGCCTGCGCACCAAGGGCATCTACTTCATCATGGTGACGCTGGCGTTTGCGCAGCTCGCCTTCTTTGTGTTCCACGACACCTCGGTGGGCGGCGGCAGCGACGGCATCTATCTGATGGTGCGCCCCGCGATCGGCATGATCGACATGGAGTCGAGCCGCACCCAGTACTACCTGGTGCTCGTATTTCTGGTGCTCACCTATGCGCTGCTCGCGCTGGTGCTGCGCTCGCGCTTTGGCGCGGCGCTGGCCGGCATTCGCGTGAACGAGCAACGCATGCGCGCCGCCGGTTTCGCGACCTACTGGTACAAGCTCGCGGCCTTCGTGATGGCCGGCGCACTCGCAGGCGTCGCCGGTTTTCTGCTGGCCGCGCGCGACGGCGTGGTGAATCCCGAGCTCATGGCCTGGCACCATTCCGGCGAGGTGCTGCTGATGGTGATCCTCGGCGGCATCGGCTCGCTGCGCGGTGCCGTCATCGGCACGGTGACCTTTGTGATGCTCAAGGAACTGCTCAGCACGCACGCCGTGGTGGGCAATCTCGCAGATCACTGGCAGCTGACGCTCGGCATCTCGATCATCGTGCTGGTGGCCTTGCTACCCAAGGGCGTGATGGGCATCGGCGATCAAATCAAGATGCGCAAGCAGCGCAAACAGGGAGCCCAGCATGGCTGATGATGTCTCCCCCTCAACGTCCAAACTGTCGGTGCGCGGACTCACGCGCAGGTTCGGCGGTCTCATCGCGGTGAACGAGGTGAATCTCGATCTGCACGAAGGCGAGGTCCACGCGGTGATCGGCACCAACGGCGCTGGAAAATCCACGCTGATCAACATGCTCTCCGGCGAACTGCCCGCGAGCAGCGGCACGATCACGCTGGAAGGCCACGACGTGACGCAGATGCCGCAACCACGCCGCGCCAAGGCCGGTATCGGTCGCAGCTACCAGCGCACCACGATTTTTCCGGAGTTCAGCGTGCTGGAGAACTGCCGACTCACCGCCCAGGCGCAGGCCAATCCGCGGCCCTGGGCGATCTGGCAATCCGCCAAGCAATGCAAGACCAGCAACGAGCGGGCACATGCGGCCTTGGCCCGCGCCGGTCTTTCCCAGCTGGCGCACGCACAGGCCGGCAGCCTGAGCCACGGCGCGAAACGGCAACTCGAAGTGGCGATGTGCCTGGCGACCGAGCCACGCGTCTTGCTGCTGGATGAGCCGCTCGCAGGCATGGGGGCGGAGGAAACCGAGCGCATGCTCGGCCTGTTGCAGGAACTCAAAAACGGCCATGCGGTGCTGCTGGTCGAGCACGACATGGATGCCGTGTTCCGCATCGCCGATCGCATCACGGTGATGGTCAACGGCAGCGTGGTGGCCACCGGTACGCCCGATGAGATCCGCGTGGATCCTGTCGTGCGCACGGCTTATCTCGGAGAAGAACAACATGGCTGAATCTGTCGCAGAGCGCTCTTCGATATCTTCTTCATCCGTTGAGCCACCGATGTTTCGTCTCGAAGACGTTCATACCTATTACGGGG
>CALMCS010000317.1 GCA_937862875.1 uncultured Comamonadaceae bacterium | reverse complement strand
GTGCGCTGGCGGGTAAGCCGACCGTGACGGTAGTGCCGCCGCGCCTGGTGACGCGGTAAGCCAGCTCGAGCGCCTTGGCTGCACCCACCATTTCAAAAGCGTGGTCCACGCCTGCGCCGGTCAGATCGCGCACTTTTTGCACTACGTCCGGGTCACCGGCGTTGAAGGTGTGGGTGGCGCCGAATTGTTTTGCCTGCGCGAGCTTTTCGTCGTTGAGATCGATGGCAATTACGCGCACTGCGCCTGCAGTCACCGCGCCCATCACACCCGACAACCCGACTCCGCCCAGCCCCACAATGGCCACTGTTTCACCGGGCTGAACCTTGGCGGTGTTGGCGACCGCGCCTACGCCCGTCATGACAGCGCAGCCAAAGAGCGCCGCGATTTCGAGCGGAATGCTCTTGTCGATTTTCTGCACGCCGCGGCGCGAGAGCACAGCGTGTTCTGCGAAGGCGGATACGCCCACGAAGTGCGAGATCGGGATTCCATCTTTGGAAAGGCGCTTCGCGCCAGACAACAGCGTGCCCGCCACACCGGCCTGCGCGGCGGGTTCGCACAGCACGGGGCGGCCTTCTGCGCACGGCTCGCAGTTGCCGCAGCCAGGCACGAAGAGCAGGACAACGTGGTCGCCGATTTCCAGATCGTTCACGCCCTCCCCCAGGCCTTCGACCACGCCGGACGCTTCATGGCCGAGGATGATCGGCGTGGCGCGTGGCCGGTCGCCGTTGATGATCGACAGATCGGAATGGCACACGCCCGCGGCGGCGACGCGCACCAGCACTTCGCCGGGACCGGGCGGTGCCAGATCCACCTCCCAGATTTCCATGGGCTTGCTTTGCGCGTAGGGTGCGGGGGCACCGATTTGGGTCAGAACTGCGGCGCGTGTCTTCATGATGCCTTCACCAGTTTGCATGTGCTTTTGGACAGTGGACGGAATGCTTTGTCGCCGGGTACCGTGCTCAGCACCTTGTAATAGTCCCACGGGTACTTGGATTCGTCCGGCTTTTTGACTTCGACGAGGTACATGTCGTGCACCATGCGTCCGTCTTCGCGGACCTTACCGTTTTGCGCGAAGAAGTCATTGATCGGCATCGACTTGAGCTGCTTGGCGACCGCGAGGCCGTCGTCGGAGCCCGCGGCTTGCACGGCCTTGAGGTATTGGGTGACGGCGGAGTAGTCGCCCGCCTGGACCATCGACGGCATCTTCTTCATCTTTTCAAAGTAGCGACGCGCCCAGGTACGCGACTCGGGCGTGCGGTCCCAGTAGAAGGCGGTTGCAAACACCATGCCTTGCCCTTGCTTCAGGCCGAGCGCGTGCACGTCGTTGATGAACATGAGCGTCGGCACGACCGTCTGCTTCTTGGTGATGCCGAATTCGTTGGCCGCCTTGATGGTGTTCACCGTGTCCGAGGTGGCATTGGCCAGCGCGATCACGGAGGCCTTCGAGGCCTGGGCCTGCAGCAGGAACGATGAGAAATCGCTGGCGTTGAGTGGATGGTAGGTGGATCCCACAATGCGCCCGCCGCCCTCCGCCAGAAAATCGGTGAGGTTGGCGGTCATGGCCTTGCCGAACGCGTAGTCCACGCCGATGATGAACCACTCCTTCTTGCCCTGCGCGAGGATGCCATGCACCGCGCTGTTGCCCATGGCGTAGCTGTCGTAGGTGTAGTGGATCGCCGTGGTGGCGCAGTGCTCGTTCGTGAGGATGTCGGACGCGCCGCCGGTGTTGATCACCATCTTGTTGCGCTCGCGGGCCAGGTTGTTGACCGCGACGGCGACCGAGGAGTTGTTCAGATTCAGGATCAGATCCACGCCCTCGCGGTCGAACCAGTTGCGGGCATGGGAGGCGCCGATATCCGCCTTGTTCTGGTGATCGGCCCAGACCAGGTCGATCTTCTTGCCCAGCACCGTGCCGCCGAAGTCCTGAATCGCCATTCTTGCCGCTTCCACCGAGCCTTTTCCTGAGGTGTCCGCATACAGACCGCTCATGTCGCTGAGCACGCCGATGCGCACCACATCGTCCGATACGCCCGCCGCGTGAGCCGCCCCACACAACGCCAGACCGACGGCCAAGCTAGCCGCAACCCAACGATTAGAACTTGTATCCATATGCAACCTCCCATAGTCAAAGAGTAAAGCAGGCATGCTAGATGTGAGCGGTGACTGTGCCTATGCACTGTTGTGGAAGCGAGCCTTAGGCGCGCATGAAGCCGGGTTTCTACGCAGATGAACGCGTCCCCCGTAAAGGACAGCAGCGCATGAAGCCTCCCTTTCAGATTGCTGAATTGAATGGGCGCCGCAATCCGGGCATGCTTCATGGCGTGAATACCGGAGTTGCTGCGGCATGCGCGGCGCGGACTGTCCCAACGAACCCCCATCGAATACCGACCAAGGAGATGCAGCCCATGCACATGAGCGCACACACCCACTACCAAGCCGAACTGGATGCTGGCCGTTTCTGCATCCAGCAATGTTCGCAGTGCCAGAAACACGTGTTCACCCCGCGCGAGCTGTGCCCGCATTGCGGCGCGTCGCCCCTGCGCTGGGTCCGTGCGGGCGGCATGGGCACGGTGTATTCCACCAGCACCATTCACCGCAAGCCCGAGGCCGGTGGCAACTACAACGTGGCGATCATCGATCTGGATGAGGACGTGCGCATGATGAGTCGCGTGGAAGACGAATCGCCCGATGCCGTCTTCATCGGCCAGCGCGTGCAGGCGCGCGTGGTGCAGAAAGAGGGCCGCGGCCTGGTGGTGTTTCAGCCCGTAGGCGAACAAGGAGCTGCAGCATGAACGCCCGCACCTCGAAGAACCCCGTGTCTACATTGGATGCCGCCACGGTCAATCGCGGCCTGCGTGGTCGCGTGGCCATTGCGGGCGCTGCCACCTACGGCTGCGGCGAGTCACCCGGCATGGATGACATGACCCTGCTCGCCCGCGCCGCGCACGCCGCCGTGGCCGACGCCGGACTCACCATGCAGGACATCGACGGCCTCGCCACCTGCAGCGTCAACTCCACCATGTGGACCCTGCCCGTGGTCGAGCATCTGGGCATCAACCCGACCTATGTCGATGGCACGATGCTCGGTGGCAGCAGCTTCATCGCGCATATCCTGCCCGCGGTGCGCGCACTGGAAGCCGGTCAATGCAACGCCGTGCTGATCTGCTACGGCAGCGCACAGCGCTCCGCCACATTCGGCCGCAAGGAAAGCCAGGCCGCCCGGCGGTTCATGGACCCGCAGCCCTACGAGTCACCGTTTGAACCGGTGCTGCCCGTGACGGCGTACGCGCTGGCCGCGGCACGCCACATGTACGAGTTCGGCACCACGCGCGAGCAGCTGGCCGAGGTCGCGGTGGCCGCACGCGGATGGGCGCAGCAGAATCCGGAAGCCTTCATGCGCGACCCGCTGAGCATTCAAGACGTGCTCAACTCGCGCCCGATTGCCAGTCCGCTGGGCGTGCGCGACTGCTGCCTGGTGACCGACGGTGGCGGCGCCATCGTGCTGACCCGCGCGGACCGTGCACGCGATCTCCAGCAGCCTCCGGTCTACGTGCTCGGCAGCGCCACCGCGGTCTGGAATCGCCAGATCTCCTGCATGCCGGACTTCACCACCACTTCGGCCTCGCAATCCGGCGCGCAGGCCTTTGCCATGGCAGGTCTCACTGCCGCCGACATGCACATGGCGCAGCTGTATGACGCCTTCACCATCAACACCATTCTGTTTCTCGAAGATCTGGGGTTCTGCAAGAAAGGCGAAGGCGGCGCATTCGTGCAAAACGGCGGCATCGCGCCCGGCGGCCGTCTGGCGGTGAACACCAACGGCGGCGGCCTCTCGTGCGTACACCCCGGCATGTATGGCATCTTCACGCTGATCGAAGGCGTGCGCCAATTGCGCGGGCAAGCCGGTCAGCGCCAACTGGATCGCCACGACACCGCGGTCTGCCACGGCAATGGCGGCACACTCTCGAGCCAAGCCACGGCCATTCTTGGCACCGCGGCCGCTCTGTAATCCACGCTCCCATCCCACACAAGGTTGATCACATGATTCGTGACGAGGAAATTCTGGAAGCCCTGCTGGACAGCGTGCGCCGCTTTGTGCGCGAGCGTCTGGTGCCGGCCGAAAACGAGGTCGCCGAGACCGACGAAATCCCCGCGGCCATCGTTCAAGAGATGCGCGAGCTGGGCCTCTTTGGCATGACGATTCCCGAGAAATTCGGCGGCCTCGAACTCACCATGGAAGAGGAAGTGCGCGTACTTTTCGAGCTGTGCCAGACCGCACCCGCCTTTCGCTCGGTCATCGGCACCACGGTGGGCATTGGGTCGCAAGGCATTTTGATGGACGGCACGCCGGAGCAGCAAGCCGCATGGCTGCCCAAGCTGGCCACGGGCGAGGTGATGGCGTCGTTTGCCCTGACCGAGCCCGAGGCCGGATCGGACGCCGCATCGCTGCGCACCACGGCCGTTCGCGATGGCGACGACTATGTCGTCAACGGCACCAAGCGCTTCATCACCAACGCACCGCACGCCGGCATGTTCACGCTGATGGCGCGCACCGATCCGGCCAACAAGGGTTCGGGCGGCGTCTCGGCGTTCATCCTCGACGCGAGAACGCCCGGCATCAGCTTCGGCAAGAACGACGTGAAGATGGGCCAACGCGGCGCACACACCTGCGATGTGTTCTTCGACAACGTCCGCGTGCCGGCCGCCAACCTGATTGGCTTGAAGGAAGGCCAGGGCTTCAAGACCGCCATGAAGGTGCTGGACAAGGGCCGCATTCACCTCGCTGCGGTGGCGATCGGCACCTCCAAGCGCATCCTGCGCGACGCCTTGAACTACGCGCTCGACCGCAAGCAATTTGGCCAGCCCATCTGCGAATTCCAACTCGTACAGGCCATGCTCGCCGACAGCCAGGCCGAAATCTATGCCGCGGAGTGCATGGTGATCGACGCCGCGCGGCGCAGAGATGATGGCAAGAATGTCTCCACCGAGGCGTCTTGCAGCAAGATGTTCGCCACCGAAATGGCCGGACGCGTCGCCGACCGGGCGGTGCAGATTCTGGGCGGATCGGGATACGTCGCGGAATTCGGCATCGAGCGCTTCTACCGCGATGTGCGCTTGTTTCGTCTGTACGAGGGCACGACACAAATTCAGCAGATCATCATCGCCCGCAACATGATTCGCGAGGCCCGCGCGGC
>CALMCS010000316.1 GCA_937862875.1 uncultured Comamonadaceae bacterium | reverse complement strand
GGCTGGCCGAAGAACAGCCGCTGGCTGAAATCCCGCCCGCTCGCCAGTTCGATCTCGCCGGCCTCAGTCTCGTCCGGGTAGCGCGCCAGTGCGTAGAAGCGCTCCCGGTCCTCTGTACTGGGCCCGAGCATCGCGGGGCGCGGATTGAGCCACCGCAGCAGCCAGTCGTGGACGTCGGCTGCGACCATGCGCCGTGCCTGGATGCCGGCGTTCGCCAGCCCGCCACACAGGCGGTCGCAGACGATGTTCAGCATCTGCTCGGGCGTCTGGCCGCGGCGGCTTGCCTGCCCGGTGGCACGTCGATAGACCACCATGCGCACGCGCCGCGTCTGCCCGCGCCAGCGCAGCCGCGTGACCACCGTGTCCTCGAACAGGCCGCCGGGCTTGGCCACCGCACGCAGATGGTGGCCGAAGAAGCGCAGGTAGAACTCGGTGAACGCTGTCCCGCGGGCACGTGGCTGCACGTAGTCACGCAGGGTCTGCATGTACTGGTCGAAACTCGGCTCGTCCTGGGCATAGAGCTGGAGCACCCAGGGGTTCTCGTCCAGCTCATCGAAGCTGTCCTGCAGCGCGTTCTCCAAGGCGTCGCGGGCGTGGGCAAGCCAGCCCGGTTCCCGGCCCTCGGTCCCCAGCGGCACCAGCTCGAAGAAGGCCGCCACCGATTGGCCGTCCTCCAGCAACATGGACCTTGACTCGGGCAAGAACTCGACCCAGGGCAGCAGTTCCACGAAGGACGGTGCGACCTCGTACAGCGCCTGCTCGTCGGCCTCCGTCGCCGGTTTGCGGCCCCGGACTGCCGAGCCGGGTTCGGGGATGCCGGCTTGGCGCAAGGCCTCAATGTGGCGCTGCCAGCCGTCCGGCTGCTCGTCATCACCAGCGCCGGATGCGGCCAGCTTCAGCGCGGCCGGCTTAGGCCAGGGAAGTTTCCAGCGCATCAGTAGTCCTCCACGCGCTCACCCGGCATCGCGTACTGAATGCGCTGGTACAGCGGGAAGACGGTCGTGTAGCCGGGCACCGGCACGGGATCGGTGCCGGCCAGGTGCGGGTACACGTACATCACGAGATCGGGATTGGGCAGGCGCTGGAACTGGCGATGGACCTCGTTGCGCGCGGTGCGCGTGTAGCGCATCTGCTCGGCAGGTGCGGCCTGCATATCGGCGTCGGTCAGCGGCCGACGCAGGCTCTGGCGCGCATCGAGCAGTTGGCCGCCGGCGTTCCGTCCGGCTGCGCCACCGCCGTCCCCGGCCTCCTGCTGCCAGATGTCCATCATCGTGCGGTCACCGTGGGTCAGCAGCTTTTCCTTGCTGGTGGCGCAGCCGCCGAGCACCGCGACGGCGAGGGCCAGTGCCAGGCCACGGGCCAGGTTAGTCAAGTTCGAGAGCATGGCTTTCTCCTGCGCGGTGATCGACCTTGCGGCCTTCGGGATCGAAGTCGATGGCGAGCGGCTTTTCGAGGTGGACGGCGACCTTCGCGCCGGGCTGGACATAGACGGCGGCGAACGCTTGGCCGTAGAGCTTGTTGACCCAGGCCGACATGTCCCGCACGCCGCCCGCCAGAATCTGGCCGACCGCCTCCTGGCCGCTGATGCCCACGGTGCCGATGGAGCCGTCCGAGCCGACATAGGACATGCGGCCGCTGTCGCTCTCGATGAGCGAGGCCACGCCGGCACCGGCCGCGGTGATCAGGGCCTGCGAGCCGAGGTACTGCTGGGCGTTGCTGCGCCGCTCGCCGCTGACGCAAGGAATGCCGTGGGGATCGCTGATCCAGCCCAAGCCATCGCGCTGCTGGTTGTTCTGCTGGTTTCCTTCGCGGTCTTCGGGGATCGTGCGAATCGTGCCGTCGTTGAAGACGAACGTGATGCTGCGCACCTGGCCGCGCACGCAAGAAAGCGTCCAGTCGCCCGAGGCGGTGCCGCTGAACACGGCGCCGGCCACATCGGGAATGTCGATGCCGTTCGCCGTGAGGTTGTCCGGCCCCACCAGCACCTTGAAGGGGTACGGGTCGTTGACGGTGCCGTCGATCGGCACACGCCCGATCAGCGCTGTCATCGCCACCGAGCCCATGAGCGTGGAGTTCGTGGGGACGGTATAGACGGGCTTTGCGGTCTTGACGCCCGCGGCGCGTGCCCCGGCGTTCGCCACGGTTTCCGCCGTGGTTTGCAACGTGCTCTGCTCGGGGCCGAAGCTCGTCGGGAAGCTCATGCCGCCAGCCGTGCCGCGCCCCCTGTTGCGTCCCTCGGCAGGCTTCGCGTCATCCGGTTCAACCCAGCGCATGCCGCCTTCCATCCCGGCCTCGTCGCCCCCCTGCAGCCCCAGGCCCACGGGCAGATCGGCATGGCTGCCACCGCGCCCACCAATGCTGTCCAGGCGCCGCTGCAGGTCAGCGAGCAGCCCCTCGGTCTGCTGGCGCTCGCTGGCCGCCTGCTGCTGGTCGCGCCGCAGGTTGGAGCGTTCGGACTCCAGCGCAGAGTTGATGCGCTGGTCGATCGAGTTCTCGCGCTGACGCAGCCGCTGGTTTTCCTCACGCTGGGATTTGTTGTCCGAGAGCGCGGTCTGAAGCTCGGTGCGCAACTGCTTCA
>CALMCS010000315.1 GCA_937862875.1 uncultured Comamonadaceae bacterium | reverse complement strand
ATCGGGTGCTCGCAGCAACCAGAACAACACCTGAGCCGTCATCAGCGTTTTCATGTCGGCTTCGGCATTCACCGATTGCCGCAGCGTGCCAAACAACGCCTTGAGCCCTGGGCCGCCGTCGTTCTCATATTTGCGGAATGGCGAACAGCCCTCGACCTGGCAAAAGTCTTCCTGTGGCAGACGCATGAGCCACTGCCCATTGGGTGCGATGCGCCTATCGAATCGCTCCACCACCAGCACGCGCTGTCCGCCAAAGGTCGCGATGCGGGCATCGGCCACCGGCAAGCCATAGGCCTTCAGCAGCCGCAAGCACAGCCATTCGTTGTCGACGGACGTGCTGAAATCCGCCTGCCGCGCGCCCATCAGGCCGAGCGGGAGCTTGAAGATGTGGCTCGTCGGCGTGGCGCCACGCGGCACGAGCCATTGCCCACCCCACCACAGGAAGGCCGTCTTCTCCTGCGCACCGGCCAGCGAGATGCGGAAATCGGCATCCGGGTCTCGGCCCGCAGCGAAGGCCTGCGGCGAAACGGTTTCGATCAGGTGCCGCTCGATAGCCTCCTCGGACAGTGGCTCGCCCTCGATTCGATCGAAACCGGTGGGCACCTCGTCTTCATCCAGGATCTGGACGGCGCCCACGCAATCGCGCCCGATGGCCTTCAGCAACTCAAACGGCTCGGTCGAACCCGTCCTGAATCGCTCGGCCACACGGCGACGGATCACGTCACTGTCCGGAAGCAGGTTGTCGAAGTAGTTGGCGACCTTTTCGCCCTTGGCCGGCAGGTTCTGCAGGTTGAACGGCAGGGACAACGACAGCGGCCGGCCGATATCGGCAGCAAGCCAATCCGCGTCGTACTGCAACACCATCTCCCCGCGAGTGGGAATCGTCCACCGGCCGACGCGAACACCATTGGTCCAGATGGACAGGCTGCGGCTGTGCGATCGACGCCCCATGTCACCAATCCGTGGTCGTCGTCGACACCGCAGCCTTGCCCCGAGCCCCCACGGCCAACTCTAGGCCCAGCGCGGCGCACCATGCAAGGAGTTGCTCCACGCTCAGCTCGTGGGCGTTGAGTTCCAAATGAGAGACCCGTGACTGGCTCAGGCCGATGCGACTTGCAAGCGCCGACTGGGTCAGCCCCTGGGCCTTGCGCGCGGCCAGCAGCATCGACCCTAGTTGGCCGGCAGTGACCAGCGGATGTGACGTCGACGTCATGGCGGATACCCGAAATTCAGATAAATGGAAAATATCTCAAAACAGCTATTTATCAAATAGCTGAAAGTCAACTAATTCTGGTAAGCACAATGCGCTTCAAGGGGCGCTGATGCAACCTGATGGATGCTCATCACTCGATGGTGCCCAAGCCATGCTTGGTCAAAAATGATCAGCGAACTGCCCGGTGCATTTTTTGCGCTGACGAGAAAACCAGCCCCGATGAGCTGATCAGCACAATTAGCTGATGAATAACATGGTCACGGTTGACAACATGGACATGTTAAATAAAATGGCCATGTTAAGAACCACCATATGCGCGCACCCCTTTCACCCAACAAGCACGTGCATGCAGAGCAGTACGTGGCCAACTTCTTCCGGTCCAACGGTTGGTCTGTGGAGATGCAGCAAGAAGACTCGCTCAGCGCCGACTTGCTCATTCGGCACGGAAAGCACCGATTCATCGTCGAAATCAAGGCACTATCCGAAGGTCGCCCAGACCGCGTGCTGCCGGTTCTCTCTATGGCGATTCTCCAAGCCAAAGCTGCAGCCGAGCTGTCCGGCAATGCCCTACCCCTCGCAATCATCTTCGTGCCGGAAGCATCTCTGTCTTTGGCTAAGCATGTGGAGGTGTTTGCGCAGAAGTTCGCCAAAGATGTGCCTGTCGGCGTGATCTCGGGACGCGGCGAACAGTATTTCAGTGGTGAAGCATTCCAACAGCTGAACCGATTGCCAGAGGAGCCCAGCCGCTCCTCAACCGGCCGTCTATCACAGGCCATCAACCTGTTCTCGGACCTCAACCAGTGGATGCTGAAACTTCTCCTGGCGTGGGAGTTGCCAAACGGCTTGCTGAACGCCCCCAAAAGGCAGTTCAAGAACGGCTCCGACCTGGCCGAAGCTGCGCAGGTGTCCGCCATGAGCGCTTCCCGATTCCTGCAGCAACTGCGCAGCGAAGGATATCTGAGCGACTCATCGCCTCATCTGAAGCTCGTTCGTCGCGAAGAGCTTTTCCGCCGTTGGGGCGCCGCCGCGATGCGCGCGTGTCCGGAGATGCCATGCCGCTTTCTTCTACGAGCCCCTGCTGCTCAGCAAATTCGAGGCTTGCTAAGCCACCATTCCCAAAGCGCTTGTCTGGGACTTTTTTCCGCTGCCGATGAGCTGGGCATCGGGCACGTCAGCGGTGTGCCTCCGTATATCTATGTTCCCAAGCTGCCCAAAGTGGGGGCATCGGACTGGCCAGGGTTGATGGCGTATCCATCTGATCGACCAGACTTGATCTTGCGGCAGGCATCTTTTCCGCAATCCACCTTCAGGGGAGCCGTCAATCACGACGGAATCCTGGTCACGGACATCCTCCAAGTATGGTTGGACGTGATGAACCACCCAACAAGAGGATCTGAACAAGCTGGTCTGATCTACAAGAAATATCTC
>CALMCS010000314.1 GCA_937862875.1 uncultured Comamonadaceae bacterium | reverse complement strand
GCAGCTCGCCGACTGGGCCCAGCAGGCGGGTGACATTGCATCGCAAATGCGCGTGGCCGGCGGCACCGTGCTGGCTACGCGCCGCTTGCCCGGCAAGCGCGTGAAGCCGTGGATCGGCGTAGTGGCTGATGATGCCAATGAGGCCGCCAAACAGTTCCGCGAATGGCGACGCCAGTGGTTGCCCGGCTTTGCACTCGTCGGGCGAGATGATCTTTTGGCAACGCGTCTGCAGCATCTGCGCAAGACAACGCCAGACGCGACCTTGCTGGACGCCTGGCTACACGCTGCACGTTTCAACCACGAGCCCTTGCCAGCCGAAGACAACAAGGTGCGTTGGGGCGACCCGCTGCGCCCCAAGGGAAGCGGTTGGACGGTGCCGATTCCCGTTGGCTACACGGCGCTATCTCAACGCCAGGCCGCAGGCACGGTGCTCAACGCGCGAGACATGGCCACGCCCTTGCGCTTTGTGGAATCCGTCTATTCGATGGGTGAATGGATTGGCCCGCATCGACTCACGCATCTGGACGAATTGCTGTGGCATGCAGAGACAGACGAATCGCTTGGACTGTATCGATGCCGCAATGGCTACAAGCCGCCAGTCACTTCGCTCGACGCAACGAATGAAGGCGCGGCACTGAACGATGAAGAAGACGTTTACGTCTACGACTGATGCGCAAACCCTGCCCGTTACCTTGCATCCATTTTTTGAAAATTTGCTAAAGGACTCATCACATGTCGAACTCACTCAAGACCGCATCTGTTCTGGCTTTCGAACGCAAACTCGACCCCTCTGACGCCACCTTCCATGCGGGCCGCTGGGAAGACCAGAAAGCGTCCGACTCCTGGCCGGCAGTCAAGATCAACACCAAATCCGTGCGCGGCACCATCAGCAACCGTCTGAAAGCCAAGGACCAGGACCCGGCCAAGCTCGATGCCGCCATTGAAAACCCCAACCTGCAAACCGTCGACGTAGCTGCGCTGCCGGCCACCGTCGATACGTTGAAAGTGCAATTCACACTGCGCGTGCTCTCCGGTGCCGGAACACCGTCCGCCTGCAATAGCGCCGAATATCAAACCAAGCTGCTGCAAACCGTACAGGGCTATGTCCAGCAACAGGGTTTCGCGGAACTGGCGAGCCGTTACGCAGCCAACTTGGCCAACGCCCGATTCCTGTGGCGCAATCGCCATGGTGCGGAAGAGGTGCAGGTGCAAGTGAGCACGCTCAAAGCGGGCAAAGCAGACCAGACGTGGACCTTTCAAGCACTGGAGCACAACACGCGCACCTTCGAGGCTTCGGATCCACAAGTCAAAGCGCTGAGCGCCGTCATCGCAAGCGGACTATCCGGTGCACGTGACGAAGCCACAGGGCGCCCATGCCATGTGCTGTTGCAAGTCACCGCATTTGTGCGCGTGGGCGCAGGCCAGGAGGTGTTCCCCTCGCAAGAACTGATCCTCGAGCGTGGGCGCGGTGACAAGAGCAAGACGCTGTATCACGTCGATAACGTGGCCGCCATTCACTCACAAAAAATCGGCAATGCCATTCGCACCATCGACACTTGGTACGACGGAGCCGCAGAACTGGGCCCCATCGCGGTGGAGCCCTACGGCTCGGTAACGACGCAAGGAAAGGCCTACCGCCAGCCCAAGCAAAAGCAAGACTTTTACACGCTGCTCGATGAATGGCTGCTCAAAGACAAGGTGCCCGCTGTGGAGCAACAACACTTCGTCATGGCCGTTCTGATTCGCGGTGGCGTGTTTGGCGACGCGAGCTGATCGATACGGCCGAGAATCGCCATGACCACGCATTACATAGACATCACTCTGCAGCCCGATCCGGAGTTCAGCCACACGCACCTGCTAGGCGCGCTGTACGCCAAACTGCATCGCGCGCTGGTGCAGCTGGAAGCTACGGAAATCGGCGTGAGCTTTCCACTGCACACCAACGAACCAGGACGACCGCGCACACTGGGAAACGTGTTGCGCTTACACGGCCCGCAGTCTGCCCTTCAGCAACTGATGGCAATGAATTGGCTCAAGGGCATGCGCGACCATGTCCAACTGAAGGAACTGGCGACTGCACCGAGCGGCGCGCCCCACCGAAAAGTCGAGCGTCGCCAATTCAAAACCAATGCAGACCGCCTGCGCCGCCGTCGCATGGTGCGAAAAGGTGAAACGGCAGAGCAGGCGTGGGCCGCTATTCCTGACACAGTAGAACGCGCACCAAATCTGCCGTATGTGCAATTGCGCAGCAGCAGCACGGGGCAGTCGTTTTGCTTGTTTGTGGAGCACGGCGCAACACTACCCTCCGCCGGGTCGGGAGGCTTCAATACTTATGGGATGAGCTCGGGATCGACGGTTCCTTGGTTCTAACCCTTTTTCAGGCGTCAATCGCGGCGCTTGAAAAATCAACCACTTAGCGCGCCCTTGGGAATTTGGGTGGATGGCGGGGGATTGGTTGATGTTCTTTAAAAATCAATAGGTTGGAGGAGTTTTTGTTTAGTTCGCTGCCGTGTAGGCAGCTCAGAAACCAAACCGTCACTTCGCCGGGGCGGAAATGAAGTTCGCTGCCGTGTAGGCAGGTCAGAAAGGCAGCGGTGCCGCGCTCGCGCAGCCACG